>CAIQEX010000486.1 GCA_903870955.1 uncultured beta proteobacterium | reverse complement strand
ACCGCCGGTATCGAGTACTACCTGCCGCTGTTCTTCGAGCAGACTGCGACCGTGTTTGACTACGTCGGAACGGATGCCACCGTGGTATTGCATGGCGACCTGGAACCTGCCTTTCAGCGCTTCTGGCAGGACACCAAGGACCGCTTCCGTCTGGTACAGGGCGACCCTGAACGTCCGGCCCTGCCGCCCGAAAGCCTCTTCCTGGGTACCGAGCAGTTCTACGCCCTGGCCAACGGCCATGCGCAGCTGGCACTGAAATCGAATACGACCGAAGAAGCATCGACCGCCTATGCCGACATCTGCGCCCTGCCGCCGATGGCGGCGCTGCGTGGCACCGAAGACCCGCTTGCAAAGCTGAAGGACTACGCCCGCAACACCCAGCAGCGCCTGTTGGTATTGGCCGAGAGCGATGGCCGACGCGAAAGTCTGCTGGACTTTTTGCGGGCCTCGCAGATCAATCCTCCCAGCTTTGACTCGCTGCAGGAGTTCGTCGACAGCTCTGAAAAATGGGGCATAGCCACCGCCGGACTGACGGTCGGCTTTGGCTGGCTGGAAACCGGTGTTGACCTGATTACCGAGACCGAGCTGTTTGCCGCCGGCCCGGTGACGCGCCGACGCAAAAAGCAGGAGCAAGTCAGCGATGTCGAGGCCCTGATCAAGGACTTGTCGGAGCTGAACCTGGGCGACCCGGTGGTGCATTCCTCACATGGCATTGGTCGCTACCGTGGCCTGATCCATATGGACATGGGCAACAAGGACGCGCATGGCGAGCCCGAGTTGCAGGAGTTCTTGCATCTGGAATATGCAGACGCCGCCACGCTGTATGTGCCGGTCAGCCAGCTGCAACTCATCAGCCGCTACACCGGTGTCAGTGCTGACGAGGCACCGCTGCACCGCCTGGGCTCTGGCCAATGGGAGAAGGCCAAGCGCCGCGCCGCCGAGCAGGTGCGCGATTCGGCCGCAGAGCTGCTGAACATCTATGCGCGTCGTGCTGCGCGCGAGGGTTTTGCCTTCCGTTTCTCGCCTGGCGACTACGAGACCTTTGCGAATGACTTCGGCTTTGAGGAAACCGCAGACCAAAAGGCCGCCATCCACGCCGTCATTCAGGACATGATCAGCCCGCGCCCGATGGACCGTCTGATTTGCGGCGATGTGGGATTTGGCAAAACCGAGGTCGCTCTGCGCGCTGCCTTTGTCGCCGTCACCGGTGGCAAGCAGGTGGCCTTTCTGGCACCCACGACCCTGTTGGCCGAGCAGCATTTTCAGACCCTGACCGACCGTTTTGCCAAGTGGCCGGTGAAGATCGCCGAGATGAGTCGCTTCCGTTCCGGCAAGGAAATTACTGCGGCGCTCAAGGGCGTCAAGGACGGCACCATCGATATCGTGGTCGGCACCCACAAACTGCTCAGCCAGGACACGGTTTTCAAAGACCTGGGCCTGCTCATCATCGATGAAGAGCACCGTTTTGGCGTGCGCCACAAGGAGGCCATGAAGGCCATGCGCGCCGAGGTCGATGTGCTGACCCTCACCGCCACACCGATTCCCCGCACCCTGGGCATGGCACTCGAAGGCCTGCGCGATCTGTCGGTGATTGCCACCGCTCCGCAACGCCGTCTGGCCATCAAGACCTTTGTACGCAGCGAGGGCAATGGTGTGATCCGCGAGGCCGTGCTGCGCGAACTCAAGCGTGGTGGACAGGTTTACTTTCTTCACAACGAGGTGGAGACCATCGAGAACCGGCGCGCCAAGCTCGAAGAGTTGTTGCCCGAGGCCCGCATTGCCGTGGCCCACGGCCAGATGCCGGAGCGCCAGTTGGAGGCGGTGATGCGCGACTTCATCGCCCAGCGCTACAACCTCTTGCTGTGCTCCACCATCATCGAGACCGGCATTGACGTGCCGACGGCCAACACGATTGTGATGAGCCGTGCCGACAAGTTTGGCCTGGCCCAGTTGCACCAGTTGCGTGGACGCGTGGGGCGTAGCCACCACCAGGCCTACGCCTACCTCATGGTGCCCGACATCGAGGGTCTGACCAAGCAAGCGCAACAGCGCCTGGACGCCATTCAGGCAATGGAAGAACTGGGTAGCGGCTTTTATTTGGCCATGCACGATCTGGAGATTCGCGGTGCCGGTGAGGTGCTGGGTGAAAACCAGAGCGGCAACATGCTGGAAGTGGGTTTCCAGCTTTACAACGAGATGCTGAGCGAAGCGGTGCGTTGCCTCAAAGCGGGCATCGAGCCCGACCTGCTCAGCCCGCTCAACGTCGCCACCGAAATCAACCTGCACGGCCCGGCCCTATTGCCGGACGACTACTGCGGCGACGTGCACCTGCGCCTGAGCTTCTACAAGAAACTT
>CAIQEX010000485.1 GCA_903870955.1 uncultured beta proteobacterium | reverse complement strand
CGGGCTACCGCTAAAACGCACATGCAGCGTTTTGCCAGCGCTCGTGAGCGTTGCCTGGCTTCCATCGATTGCAATCGCCGCTTCAGTAGCCATTGCCCAGCGCAGTGTGCTGCCCGGTTTCGCGCCCCGCACGTCATCGGCCAACGTGACGCTCTGGCCTTCAACGCGCGCGCTGCGCGTGGCCTGCTTGAGTTGTCCGGGCAAGAAGATAGGGCTGAGGTCGAGCACGGCCTGCGCGTCGCCCTCCACACGCAACGTCGCCATGCCGCTGGCGTTGTGCAGACTGTTGTCCATCGTCAGCGTGTTGTGTGCCGCATTGCCGAGGCGAAACACCTGCCAGCGTGGCGAGCCCTGCTTCATGTTCCACAGATCGATGACACGGCTCTCCAGGCTGTTGTAGTCCTGCATGCCCAAATCCTTGGCCCAGCGAATCCCATCCAGATCGAGCACGAAGGACCCGGCATCCATATGTGCGTGGTTGTGCTTCGCGCCCCCTCCCTTGATACCGAAGTAGAGTGCATTCGGATCGCTCCAGGAAGAGCGCCAGATCGCCACCGGTTGCGGCCCTTGGCCGGAAAAGAACAGGGGTGCGAATTCGGCCTTCCCGGTGTCCGGCCACCACAGGGCGATGAGCGGCGCGTAGCGTTCGTTGAGGCCTTGATTCTTGCGAATCATCATGCGCTTGGCATCGATCAACGTGGGCTGTTGCAGCTCCCGCGCAAGGAAGAAAAGCGGTGGCGCAATTTCCTGCCCTTCGCCTCCGTCCGAAAAGTTGAACGGCTTGCCGGTGGGGCCAACCGCCTGCGCAAAAAATTCAGCACTGCGCTTGAGGCCCGGCGCATCCAGCAAACCCCAGTCGGTATTTTTGCTGCTGCGCAGCGCCGCAATCAGCAGGGTTTCGTAGGTCGTGCCATAAGCCCAATAGCCCGGTCCTTCGGGATAGACGCCGTCCGGCTGGTAGGCTTCGAGCGCCGTGAAGGCATGCTTTTTGGCGGCAGCCAGAAGGTCTTTGGTGAGTGCGGGTTCGTCTTCTTCCACGGCCAGCGCGCCCAGCACCATGCCGCCAATGCACACTTGGCCCCAGTTGTTTTCCAGGGCAAAAGTCTTGTGGCCATTGCGCGCCTGCGCAATGCCCTTGTCGACAATGGCGCGGCGCAGGGTGGCTCGCTCCTCGGGCGCGAGGTCGTCGTACAGCCAGTCGTAACCAAGCGCCATGCCTGCGGTCATCTCCGCAACGTCGAGATAGTGCTCCGGGTGCCAGTCGGTGAACGCGGCCACCGCAAGCATCTCGCGGCGCGCGCGCTCGAAGTAAGCGGCCTCATGGGTCAGGCGAAAGGCAAAGCTCCACAACAGGCTGCGGCGGATGAATTCGCGGGATACACCGAGCAGGCGCCGGCCTTCGAGCTTGCGTTCAAGCGGTGCCAGCGATAAATCTTTGCGGGCACGCTCAACCAACTTTTCGATAAGCCTGTTTAAGTCCGGATCATTGGCGCGGCGTATCGCGAGTTGTGTCCAATCGGAGGGCGTAGCGATAAGGCGAGGATGCGCAGTGACAGCTTCTGACGGTTTACTCGCCGCATCGACTTTAGGTACTTCGGATTTTGCGAAACTGGAGATTGTGAAACTGGAGGTTGCGAAAGTGGCGTAGGCAAAAAAAACCAGCACACCACGAATCAGGCTCAAGCCAAACAGTCGCCATTCAAGGTAAGCGCCAATTTCTCCCCCTTGTTGTAAATGATGTAGATTCGCCCAAGAATTCCACTTTCTTTAGCGGTGGGATTTTGAAATGGGAAAACAAGAGTTACAGCGCACCCTGTCTGCTTGGTCCAAGCTTTCAAAGGAGTGGCGTAAGAGCGGCCTGACACAAAAAGAGTTTTGTGTCAGGCAAGGTGTGGATTACAAAAAGTTCATTTATTGGCGGCACAAGTGTGGTCAAGGAAGTCCGACCGGGGACAACGCCCAACGGGCCACTGCACCGAAAGCTCTGTTGCCTGTAATGGTTCTCGAACATGAATCGGTGGACCTAATACATCCACCCGCAGAAGTGTTGCCGACAACGAGCTCGGCGATTTCTATCACCACACCATCTGGACATGTCATTCAAATCCGAGACGACTTCAAGGCAAACACCCTGTTACGTCTGCTCAAGACGCTTAAGGATTGCCAATGATCGACTTACAGGCGGGCAACGTTTGGTTTGCACCTGGTGGGACCGACATGCGGAAATCCATCGATGGCTTGGCGGCAACTGTCCAGCACGTGATTGGGCAGGACCCAACCAGTCAGCAACTTTTCGTTTTTTGCAGCCGCAATCGAAACAAGATAAAGATTCTCTATTGGGGAGGAAACGGCTTTTGGCTGCTGTACAAAAGGCTGGAGCGCGGAACCTTCAAATGGCCTACGGATCAGAAGGTGCCAGTGTGTGTAAGTCGCCGTCAACTCACTTGGCTGCTAGAAGGGTTGTCCATTGACCAGCGACAGGCACACCGCGCCATGGACGTGCGTTTCAACTGCTAGTGGAATACAACAATCTTTCTTATATTTCAAGTTATACAACTATGATATACAATCTAGTCGAATCAAAACCGGCGTTGAGGGCTCAATGAAATCCTCAGCTAGCTCCCAATCAAACAGAGCCGATGGCAAGATCACTAAATGGCAAATGGCGGAAACACTCGGCCTCCCAGAGGACGGGATGCCATTGCTTGATAGCGCCGACATTCGGACAATTCGGGCCAAGTACAACCTTAGCCAAAGTGTGCTGGCTTCAGTCCTCAATGTTGGGCTTGGTGCGGTAAGGCAATGGGAGCAAGGGAACCGTACGCCAAGTGGAGCAGCTTTAAGGCTGCTGCATCTGCTGGACAAAAAGGGACTCGACTTATTTCTATAGGCGGTTCTGGTGGTGATTCGATAGACATCTATGGTGAAAATCCCATCTTGGAACATAGACTTTGCAGCGGCAGTTCTCCCTACGACCCAACCGCCGAAGAAATCAAAAGCGGAATTGTTCTCCCATCTGTCGGATTCAAAGTTCAAGTGAGAAATGAGGGCGACCTTGCGTCTAGCATCCAAGGCGCTCTTGACCTGCTGCAAATCAATGAGACCAACAGCCTTGACGACAACAAATACGTCGTCGCTCCCCTCGCGAAGATACTCAAAGGTCTAGACGATAGGATCCATGCTCTGCTTCACGAAATCAAGCAGGCCCAATCCAAGAATGATGCTGCGGTTGCGCTGGCTGATACCTTGCAGCAGTGTTGGCGCCGATTGAATATTGACCACCTGTGCCGATTGAATTTTGACCAGGGGCTTTTGCTGACCTGACCACGGCCAGCTGTGGATAACTATATCTGTTTTCGGGTT
>CAIQEX010000484.1 GCA_903870955.1 uncultured beta proteobacterium | reverse complement strand
GGTTCTGGCAAGGCATCCGAGGCCGACAACTCCCCCTCGGCCCGACTCTTGAAGACCAACTCGATCACTCTTGCGCTCGGCCCCTGGCGCGCTTGCATCAGCATTTTTTCACTCAAACGCAACGTTAACAATTTGGTCTGAGCCTTGGGTACCGGGGTGTA
The DNA here is from genome assembly GCA_903870955.1 of uncultured beta proteobacterium. Lineage (GTDB taxonomy): Bacteria > Pseudomonadota > Gammaproteobacteria > Burkholderiales > Burkholderiaceae_C > Allorhodoferax. Next base: position 1,897 of record CAIQEX010000484.1, on the reverse strand, counting down.
ATTCAGGTCGATGCGCGGCCTGCCTGCACTTGCACCAAGACGCTTGCCTTCCTCAATGGTCTGATTCGCAACCGACTCATCGGCTTGCAAAATCTGGAAACTGAGCTGTGCCAGGTCTGTGGCGGTGGTAGCCGCTGGTGCCTGGCGCAGAAACCGAACATTGGCCGCAAAGGTAATTCGGGCCAGGGTGGCGCTGGGCCCCTCCACCCAGTCCAGACTCTCGATGGTTTGCGCAGCCGCGAGTTGGGCTAGCAGCGCGAGCGCCAGTCCTGCAATCCAGACAATGCGTTTATTTGTTTTCAATTCAAGGTCCCACCGGTATCGGCTTGGTACGGGTAAGCGCACGAGCCTGGCGTCGAATTATTTCACCATTGGTGTCATGACAGCTAACACAAGTGAGCTTATCAGGGCTGGCTTTGTATAAAGGCGACATATGCTGGTAATTTACCGGCGACCAGCCCATGTTCTTATGGCAACTGTCGCAAGACCGTGAAGTCATGAAGTGGCCTGACGGTTTGGCTGAAGCACCCAAGCCATTGTGGCAAGCCAGACAGGTATTGGGCGTAATGCCATTGTGGTTGAACTGCGCCGGCAACCAGGTGGTGGGACGGTGGCAGATGTCGCAGGAAGTGGACACCATCAAGTGGCGGGCGGGCATACCCGAAGCACTCTTGCCGTCATGGCAATCCTTGCATTTACCAGCCGCCACGCCCTTGTGGTCAAAGCTGTTACCCAGGCTGCCCCGTGTTGGCTTGCCACTCAGGGTGTTAGGTTTGATGCGGCCCATGTCCGGACTCACCAACGCACCACGCATAACAGGCTTGACTTGCGCTCTAAAGCCTCCGCTATAGGTGTGGCAGCCGCTGCCATTGCAATCCTGACCGGTGTGGTGGCCATTCGGGCGAACCTTCAGATTGGTCACGCCATAGAACGTCAAGCCCCTTTCGTGGCAATCCATACACTTCACCTTGGCCATCCCGTTGACGCTGGTGTGCATGGTCGAATTCTTCATGTTGACACCCGCAAATGAGGTGACCGATGCATGGCAACCACTGCAGTCGACCGTCAAGGCCGTCGTTGTGCCAATCGGAACATGGATTGGATGTTTGCCCGTATTGGTTGCCTGCCAGTTGGTAGGTGGCGGCGATGCGCAGGCGGTCGACGTAGCGCAACCCGCGAATGACTTGGTGGTCGCGTGGCAGGATCCACATTTCTGGCTGGCCATGTTGGCCGTAGTGGCCGCAACAATTGCCGTCGCAGTGATTCCAAAATTGGTATGCATACTGGTCAATTTGCCAGGCAATCCCAAGCCAACAACTGAGTAATCCGTTGCCGAGTGGCACGAGGCACAGCTTGCCGTGGTGGGCATATGGCCTGTGGGCTTGGCCACGCCACTGAACGCGGTGGTGCTGGTATGGCATTGCGAGCAATCGCCCGTGGTCGGGTGCGCACTATCCGTGATACCAAACTTGCCCAGTGCGGTAGTCACTGGGGACGCAACCGGTCGCGTCTGGAAGCCGGTGTAGCTACCGTTCGCGGTGATGGCGCTCGGGTTGATCGGGTACAGATCCATTCCCTTCCACACGTAGTTGGTGTCATGGCAGGCATTGCAACCGCTACTGATACCACTGTGGATATTGCCGCCAGTAGGTGCTGGCGTCCTGAATCCGGTCGATACGGCGGGCGATCCTGTTACGGACAGCAGTGCACTGGGGATCGCACCGGTACCGGTGTGGCAAGCTTCGCAGGCCGCCGTGTAGGGTATGTGCGAAGAAGCGCCCATGGTCGCCGAGGTCGGTATCGCAACCAGGTTGGTGATACCAAAGAAGTTGTTTGCCGCCAAACCATTGCCATGGCAGGTTGCGCAACCGGTTGTGATACCAGAGTGGCTGAACTT
>CAIQEX010000483.1 GCA_903870955.1 uncultured beta proteobacterium | reverse complement strand
TGTGATCTCGGCGGCAAAGTCACCGCGCGCTTGGGCCGCCAGCGCCTTGGCGTGCGAGGCCACGGCAAAGGCGTCCTGCGCGTCGCGCGTGACCTTCCATTGGTTGGCCACCTTCTCGGCGGTCAGACCCATGCCATAGGCGATGCCGACGTTTTCATCGTTGGCAAACATCAAGGGCGAGAAGGATGGCGCGTTGCCGGTCATCGGAACCATGCTCATGCTCTCGACACCAGCGGCCATCATCACATCGGCCTCACCCACGCGGATGCGGTCTGCGGCCATTTGAATCGCCGACAAGCCGGAGGCGCAAAAGCGGTTGACCGTAATGCCACCGACGCTGGTCGGCAGACCAGCCAACACCGCGCCGACGCGTGCAATGTTCAGGCCCTGCTGGCCTTCGGGCATTGCGCAGCCGCAGATCAAGTCTTCGATGGATTGCGGATCCAGTGTGGGCACCTGGGCCAGCGCGGCCTGCAAGGCTTTGACCAGCAGGTCGTCCGGGCGGGTATTGCGAAATAAGCCACGGTGCGATCGACCAATGGGCGTACGCGTGGCGGCAACGATGTAGGCGTCTTGTAGTTGTTTCATGGTGTTCCTTTTCGATCACATAAGTACTTGTTCGCGGTTGAGAAAGCGTAGCGAGCAGGCCTCAGGCAAGGCGGACGAAGCGCAGGAACCGCAACGTACTCCCTGTACGTGAGGATTCCGAGCACCGCCCAACGCCGCATGAGGGCTGCACAGTAGCTTTATCAATTGCGAACCGGTTTGCCGGTCGACATCATTCCCATAATCCGCTCTTGCGTTTTCGGGTTGTTGAGCAGCGTGCCAAAGGCCTTTCGCTCCAGCGTCATCAAATATTCTTCGTTGACCAGCGTGCCGGCATCGACATCGCCACCGCACACCACTTCGGCAATCAGTGAGGCAATGTGGAAGTCATGCGCGCTGATAAAACCGCCGTCGCGCATATTCACCAGCGAGCCTTTGATGGTGGCCACGCCGCTGCGTCCGGCCACGGCAAATTGGCGTTTGTGCGGCGCGCGGTAACCGGAAGCACTCATGGCCCGGGCCTCGTTAAGGGCCACAAAAAGCAATTCATCTTTGTGCGGCACGATGACGTCGCTGTCCAGCAGAAAACCCAGTTTGCGCGACTCCAGTGCGCTAGTGCCCACTTTTGCCATGGCAGCGGCGGTAAAGCCTTCGGTCAGAAAGGGCAGCAAATCTTTACCGGTGGAAGCGGCGGCATTCTCGGCAGCACGACGTGCAATGTAGGTGAGACCGCCAGCGCCAGGCACCAATCCGACACCGACTTCAACCAGACCGATGTAGCTTTCCATCGCGGCGACGCGCTTGCTGGAATACACCGCCAGTTCGCAACCACCGCCCAGCGCCAAGCCGCGCACAGCTGACACCACGGGCACGTTGGAATAACGCAGCTTGAGCATGGCCTGCTGCATCTCGGCCTCGGCCCCATCAATGGCTTTGACGCCACCCATCATGAAAGCCGGCAACATGGCCTGCAGGTCGGCACCAGCAGAGAACATCTCGTCCGGCGACCAGATCACCAGACCGTCGTAATTTTGCTCGGCGAGTTCCTGGGCTTTGAGCAGGCCTTCGACCACGCCGGGCCCAATGGCGTGCATCTTGGTCTTGATGCTGGCGATCAACACGTCAGCGTTTGCCGTACCGGGCGCGCCCAGAGTCCACAAACGGATGTGTTCGTCTTCATGCACGGTGCTGCCAGAAGTTTTTGCATCAGCACCATTGGCGCCCAGCACGCTTTCCGGGAAGTGCTGGCGGTCGTAAACGGGTAACTTACGCACCGGCACAAACTGGCCACTGGTAGGGTTCCAGGAGCCCTGGGGTGTATGCACACCACCCGCCTCGGCCACCGGGCCACTAAACACCCAGTCTGGCAGTGGCGCATTGCACAGCGCTTTGCCAGCGTCGACGTCTTCTTTCACCATGTTGGCGACTTCCAGCCAGCCAGCTTCCTGCCATAACTCAAATGGGCCTTGCTTCATGCCAAAGCCCCAGCGCATGCAGAAGTCCACATCGCGGGCGTTGTCGGCAATCGCAGCCAGATGAATGGCGGCGTAATGGAAACTGTTGCGCAGAATGGCCCAAAGGAACTGGCCTTGGGCGCCTTCGGCATTGCGAAGCAGTTTGAGGCGCTCAGCCGCTGGCTTTTTGAGCATGCGGGCATAGACCTCGTCGGCCTTCTCACCGCCGGGCACGTATTCCTTGCTGGCCAAGTCAAATCGCAGGATGTCGCGTCCCACCTTTTTGAAGAATCCAGCCTTGGCCTTCTGGCCCAGGTTGCCCATTTCCAACAGTGTCTTTAACACTTCAGGGGTGGCAAAACTGGCGTAGAACGGGTCAGTTTCGATACTCAGCGTGTCTTGCAATGTTTTGATTACGTGGCCCATGGTGTCCAGACCCACCACGTCGGCGGTGCGGAAGGTGCCCGAACTGGCACGGCCCAGTTTCTTGCCGGTCAGGTCATCCACCACGTCATAGGTCAGACCAAAGTTCTGCACCTCTTTCATGGTGGCCAGCATGCCGGCAATGCCGACGCGGTTGGCGATGAAATTGGGCGAGTCTTTGGCGCGCACCACGCCCTTACCCAGGTTGCGGGTAACGAAGGTTTCCAGGTCATCCAGCACGGCGGGTTGTGTGGTGGGCGTGTTGATCAACTCCACCAGCGCCATGTAACGCGGTGGGTTGAAGAAGTGAATGCCACAAAAGCGCGGTTTGATTTCTTCCGGCAGTGCCTCACTGAGCCGGGTGATGGACAGACCGGAGGTGTTGCTGGCCACGATCGCGTGGGGGGCAACAAAGGGCGCAATCTTTTGGTAGAGATCAAGTTTCCAGTCCATGCGCTCGGCGATCGCCTCGATGATCAGGTCGCAACCCAAGAGCACGTCCATGTGCTCTTCGTAGTTGCACTGCTGGATCAACACCGCGTCTTCGCTTACCCCCAGGGGCGCGGGCTTCTGTTTCTTGAGGGCTTCGACCGCACGGCTGACGATGCCATTCTTGGGGCCCTCTTTGGCGGGTAAGTCGAACAGTACCACCGGCACCTTGACGTTGACCAGATGCGCAGCGATCTGCGCACCCATGACACCGGCGCCTAGGACGGCGACTTTTCGGACATTGAAACGACTCACACATTTCTCCTTGCTTGATCTTTCGGAGCGACCGCGGGCGGCAACTTATTCAACCCGTTGCCAGATTTGGGTGCGGTACAGAAACCCGATATAGCCACGCATCTCCATGGTTTTGCCACCATCGACGGGTTTCAGACGGGTCTTGTAGGTCTTGCCGTTGTTCGGGTCCAGGATTTCACCGCCGGTCCAGAGGGTTTTGTCGTCTGCATCCTGCCGCGCGTTGCGGATGATGGTCATGCCCAGTACCGGTTTGTCCTTGCGCTCGTCGCTGCATTTGTCGCACTTGGCGTCCTGCTTCGCGGCATCAAATATCTTTTCGATGGTGCCGCTCAGCACGCCACCGCTGTCAGAAATGCGGACCAGGGATTTTTCGGTCTTGCCATCATCATCAATGGTTTTCCACAATCCCACGGGCGTCATCTGCGCCATGGCGCAGGCAGAAGAAAGGGCCAAAACAAAGGCTGCTGCAGTACGAATCATGTCGATCTCCTCGTTGTTGTAAATAAAGGTAGCACTTCAGGCGAATACCGCATCGGTATCCATCAACACTTTTGCGCCGGTGCGTGCGCTACGCATGGCGGTGGCGGTTTCTGGAAAGAGCTTGGCAAAGTAGAAGCGTGCGGTCTGCAACTTGGCCACATAGAAAATGTCCTGGTTACCAGCGGCAATCTCTCGCAAGGCCACCTGCGCCATGCGGGCCCAGAAGTAGCCAAACACCATGTGCCCCGCGACACGCAAATAATCCACCGCGGCGGCACCCACTTCGTCCGGGTTCTGGAAGGCTTTGAAGCCAAGCTCGGTGGTGAACTTGGTCATCTGGTCGCCCAGAATGGCAATCGGGGTGATGAACTCGGCCATCTTTTCGTTGACGCCTTCCTCTTCCACCAATTTGCCTATCAGCTTGCCAAACTTTTTCAGCGTCGCACCGTTGTTGGACAGCACCTTGCGGCCCAACAGATCCAGCGACTGGATGGTGTTGGTGCCTTCGTAAATCATGTTGATACGGGCATCGCGGACAAACTGTTCCATGCCACTTTGCTTGATATAACCATGGCCGCCCAGGACCTGCATGCACCCTGAAGTGGCAGTCCAGCCGTTGTCGGTGACGAAGGCCTTGGCAATGGGCGTCAGCAGGGCCAGCATCTCAGCGCTGTCCTTGCGCACTTTTTCATCCGTATGAAAATGTTCTTTTTCGAGCAGCATGGAGCAATACGTCAGTAGCGCGCGACCACCCTCGGCATAGGCCTTGGCGGTGAGCAGCATCTTGCGCACATCCGGGTGCACGATGATGGGGTCGGCAGGTTTGTCCTTCGCCACGGGGCCCGACAAGGCGCGCATCTGGATACGCTCCTTGGCGTAGACCAAGGCGTTTTGATAGGCCACTTCGGTCAGGCCCAGCGACTGATTGCCTACGCCGAGGCGAGCCGCATTCATCATCACAAACATGCCTTGCATGCCCTTGTTCGGCTGGCCCACCAAGGTACCTACGGCGCCATCAAGAACCATCTGGCAGGTTGCGCTGCCATTGATACCCATTTTGTGCTCCAGGCCACCGCAAAAAATTGCATTGCGTTCACCCAGGCTGCCATCCGCATGGACATGGAACTTGGGCACGATAAACAGGCTCACCCCTTTGATGCCAGGAGGTGCGTCGGTTAGCCGGGCCAGCACGAGGTGCACGATGTTCTCCGCCAGATCGTGTTCTCCAGCGCTGATAAAAATCTTGTTGCCGGTGATTTTGTAGGTGCCGTCGGCCTGAGGCTCGGCCTTGGTGCGCATCAGTCCGAGGTCGGTTCCGCAATGGGGTTCGGTCAGGCACATGCTGCCGGTCCACTCACCGCTGGTCATTTTGTGCAGGTAAATCTGCTTTTGTGCCTCGGTGCCGTGGGTATGCAACGCGGCATAGGCTCCATGGGTCAAGCCGGGGTACATGGTCCAGGCCTGGTTGGCACTGTTCATCATTTCATAGAACAACTGATTGACAACCAATGGCAGGTCTTGTCCACCGAAATTGGCGTCGCACGCCAGCGCAGCCCAGCCACCGTCAATGTATTGGCGGTAGGCTTCTTTGAAGCCCTTGGGCGTGGTGACGGCATGGCTGACCTGATCCAGCTTGCAACCCTCCTCATCACCACTGAGATTGAGCGGGAAGATCACCTCCGAGGCAAACTTGCCGCCTTCTTCCAGCACGGCGTTGATGGTGTCGACATCCAGTTCGGAGTGCTTCGGGATTTGCTTTAAGTCGTCCACGACGTGGAGCAACTCGTGCATCACAAACTGCATGTCGCGCAGGGGTGGTGTGTAGATGGGCATAGGTTTGGCTCCTGAAAAACTAGGCGTGGGAAAGTTGTGGCGCGCTGTAGCGGGCCAGAATGTTGGCAAAGGCGGTGTTGGCCCGGTCGATGGAACCGGGGTTCTTGAGAAAGCGGGCTTCGTAGTGCAGCGCCAGAATCAAGCCATGGATTTCAAAGGCGATTTGTTGCGGGTCCGCACCCGCCTGAAGTTGCTCACATTGCTGGGCTTGTACGATGGCGCGATTGAGTGCTTCAAGCCAGGTTTGCACTGAGGTGGCCAGCGCGTCACGTACTGGGCCAGGGCGGTCATCAAACTCGACCGCGCCACTGATGAAGATGCAGCCGGACTGTATCTCCACCGCCACGCGTTTCATCCAGTTATCGAACAACGCGCGCACCCTGGGAAGCCCGCGTTCGGCTTGCAGTGAAGGGTAAAAGATTTCCTGCTCAAAGCGGGTGAAGTATTCGCGAATGACCGAAATCTGCAATTCTTCACGCGAACCAAAGTGGGCAAACACGCCGGACTTGCTCATCCGGGTGACCTCGGCAATCGCGCCGATGCTCAGTCCTTCCAGACCAATCTGGGTCGCCAGCCCAAGTGCCGCCTCGATGATCACCGCCTTGGTTTGCAGGCCTTTTTGCATCGCGCGACCGGCCGGAACGGGTGTGCGTGCAATAGCCTGACCAAGCTCCGCGGAATGTGGGCTGCAACGGGCGCTACCAGGTGAAGATGCCATAGGTGGGTGCTGCTCCGACACAGGGGCGCCGGAAAAAAGAACGATCGTGCTATTTTGCAGCAATTGATCGGATGGCTGCAAGCTGCAGCAGGTTCTAGATCGTATCTTCTATTTTTGCCTCGGGTTTACCCGAGGATGACTGCCAAGCTGGTCTCGAGGTTTTCGGACGGCAGTCGCCGGAAGCCGGAACGGACAAAACGCTGCAGGCGCCCGACGGCAAACGCGGTCAGCACTGCGGCACGCACCTGGGCATCGGCCGTGGGCGTGGGCGTCGGGGACAAGGAGCCGTTCCGCAAGCACTGCTTCAAGGTGGCTTCGATCTTGTCAAAAAACTGGTTCATGCGCTGCTGCAGGCGCTCGTTTTCAAACACCAAGGCGTCACCGACCATGACGCGCGACATGCCCGGATTTTTCTCCGCAAAGTGCACCAGCATGGCAATAATTCGGGCACTTTGGCGCGCGCCAATACCGGGGTCATCGCCCTGCTCACGTTCGACGATCTGGTTGGCGAGTGTGAAGACCGACTGTTCAATGAACTCGATCAGCCCTTCGAACATCTGCGCTTTGCTGGCGAAATGCCGGTACAGCGCGGCTTCGCTAACCTGAAGCCGCGCGGCCAGCGCGGCAGTGGTGATGCGTTCACCGGCGGGCTGCTCCAGCATCGCGGCCAACGCTTGCAAGATCTGAATGCGCCGCTCACCCGGCTTGGGACGCTTGCGGGCAGATGTCGCGCCTACCAGGGACGCTGGAAGCGTTTCCTCCGGATCTGCTTCCAATGGTGCTGTGAGGTCGTCAGGCATGGTGTGCTGCAGGATGAGTTGAATCATTCTCGCACAGCCTCCAGCAGCAGGGTACAGCGCAAGCCTTTGCCCTGTGCACCCGCATTGATCTGCAACTGGCTGTTGTGCACATGGGCAATTTCTTCCGCTATAGCCAGACCCAAGCCATTGCCCTCACCAGGCGTTCCGGGCAAGCGGTAGAAGCGCTCGCACATGCGCATGCGCTCCTGGAGCGGCACGCCGGGACCGTCGTCTTCGACTTCCAGAAATGCCCACCCACCTGCTTTTATGGGGTCCCTGGTTTGACCCGTGCGCAGGGTCACACGCCCGCCGGCCTGGGTGTAGCGCACAGCGTTGTCCACCAAATTGACCAACAGTTCGCGCAACAACCAAGCAAATCCGCTCACCCGCACTTCACTCACCTCCAACCCCAAGTCAATCTGCTTGGCGGCTGCCGCATCAAGAAAGTCCTCCAACACTTCTTCGCAAAGCGCTTTGAGGTCTACTGCCTGGCGCGGCTCAGATGCGGTGCTGCGTGCATCCGCACGCGACAGGGCCAGCAATTGATTGGCCAACTGCGAAGTTCTGCGCGTGGCGTCACGCAACTTGCGCAATTGCGTGGGACCCAAAGTAACGCTTTGACCCTCCGGCATGGCCCAGGCTTCCACTTGTGCCTGCAAACCAGCCAAGGGGGTGCGCAACTGGTGCGCTGCGTCGGCGATAAATCGACGCTGACTCTCGACCTGGGCGTTCACGAGTTCAAACAGCCGGTTCAGAGACAGCACCAAGGGTCTGACTTCGTCGGGCGAACCCGAAGCATCCAGCGGGGTAAGGTCGCGCGGCGAACGACCTTCGACTGCATCCTTCAGTTCGAGCAAGGGTCGCAGAGCCCGGCGCACAGCCCAATTGACGGCGAAGGCCGCACCTACGGCCAGTACCAGGTTGGGCAGTATCACCCTGAACCAGAGTCGTGTGTACCACTGTATGCGTACATCCGACCCGTCGGCCAGGCGCACCGTCAGTTCTCCGGGAGAGCCAATGATCCGCTGGCTGACAATGCGGTACACCACGCCTTGGTGTTCCACGCTAGAAAACTCCGGTTCGTAGGTGTTGGGCGGGTAATCACCCAGCCATGTCTCACCCAGTAGTACCTTGCCATCCGCATTGAGAACGGCATAGGCCGAGCGCCCTTGCCGGGTTGCCAGGAAGTCGTCAATCTCCGCCGCCATATGCAGGTCGGGGGTCTGTGGAGGCCAGGCGCCGCGGGCATGAATTGAGTCCGCCAGCTGCGGCACCATGGTCAGCAACTGCCGGTCTTGCTGTATGGCCGCGGTATCCGCCAACTGAAAGTCAAACCAGGTGTTCAATGCGGCCAAGATCAACAAAGGGGCCAACAACAGCAACAGCAGGCGCCGTTGCAGTCCCGGGCCCACAGTGGCTTGTTGCTCTTGCGTCAAGCTGCGCCCACCCGCTCCAGCCGGTAGCCAAAGCCACGAATGGAGCGCAACGCAATGCCATGGGGCTCCAACTTGGCACGCAAACGCGAGATATAAACCTCCACGGCATTGGGCGTGATCTCCTTGTCCCAACCGGTAAGGGCCTGCAGCAATTTGTCTTTGTTGGCGGGTTTGGGTGCCTGGAGCATTAAATATTCCATAACGGTCCACTCGCGCGGGCCCAATTCCAGAGGCTGTCGGATCGTCGTGGCCTGCTCTGCATCACCGGCAGACTGAACCAGAATCGTGGCCTGACGCAAGGCGGTATCCAACTCCAGGGGGCCAAAGCGCAGCACCGCTGAAGTCGCGGCTTGCGAACGCCGCAGCAGCGCGCGCAACCGGGCCAGTAACTCCGGTAGCTCAAAGGGCTTGACCATGTAGTCGTCCGCCCCGTTGTCCAGACCCTGCACCCGGTCCTGCAAGGCATCGCGTGCGGTCAG
>CAIQEX010000482.1 GCA_903870955.1 uncultured beta proteobacterium | reverse complement strand
TTCAAAGCATGACGCCACAAGCCATTCGCGATGGCTTTGGCTCGCTGCGCACCAACGCGCAAATGCAACCTCTGGCCGATGCCGCGCGCTGCCGCTCGGAAGCCGATTGGCTGGTGGGCATCAACGGCACGCGCGCCATGACCGCATTCAACTCGCGCGATGGTGGCTTCTTCCTGACCACCGTGGGCCGCGTGCAGACGCCCACGCTGTCGGTGGTGGTGGAGCGCGAAGAGCAGATCCGCAAGTTCATCAGCCGCGACTATTGGGAAATCCACGCCACCTTTGCGGCCCAGGCCGGTGAGTACCCGGCCAAGTGGATTAACCCGGCCTGGAAGAAAAATCCGGACGACGCCGAGCTCAAGGCCGACCGCGTCTGGAGCCAGCGCGAGGCGCAGGAGATTGCCGACGCCGTGCGGGGCAAACCCGCCACCGTTTCTGAGGAAAGCAAGCCCACCAGCCAGGCCTCGCCCCTGCTGTTTGACCTGACCAGTTTGCAGCGCGAGGCGAATGGAAAATTTGGCTACAGCGCCAAGACCACGCTGTCGATTGCCCAAAGCCTGTACGAGCGTCACAAGGCCCTGACCTACCCGCGTACCGATTCGCGCAACCTGCCCGAAGACTATGTGCCAGTGGTGAAAAGCACCTTCGAGATGCTGGCGGACAGCGGCATGCGCCACCTCGCACCGCACGCGGCCACGGCCCTCAAAGGCGGCTATATCAAGCCCACCAAGCGTGTGTTTGACAACGCCAAGGTGTCAGATCACTTTGCCATCATCCCGACGCTGCAGGCACCTAGCGGCCTGAGTGAAGCCGAGCAGAAGATTTATGACCTGGTGGTTCGCCGCTTCATGGCGGTGTTCTTCCCCAGTGCTGAATACCAAGTGACGACACGGATCACGACCGCAGTCGGGCACGCCTTCAAAACCGAAGGCAAGGTGCTCGTCAAGCCGGGCTGGCTGGCGATTTACGGCAAGGAAGCCGCCGAAGAAGTAGCCGACGCCAAGGACGGCGACAAGGGCCAAAACCTGGTGCCGGTGCAGCCCAATGAAAAAGTGCACGGTAACCCGGTGGACCCCAAGGGTCTCAAGACCAAGCCGCCCGCACGCTACTCAGAAGCCACGCTGCTGGGCGCCATGGAAGGCGCGGGCAAGACGGTGGAAGACGACGAACTGCGCGAAGCCATGCAGGAAAAAGGCCTGGGTACACCGGCCACACGCTCCAGCATCATCGAAGGCTTGATCGCCGAAAAATACATGCTGCGCGAGGGCCGCGAACTCATCCCCACGGCCAAGGCTTTCCAGCTCATGACGCTGCTGCGCGGCCTGGGCGTGGAAGAGCTCTCCAAGGCCGAGCTCACCGGCGAGTGGGAATACAAGCTGGCCCAGATGGAACAAGGCAAACTGCGCCGCGAAACCTTCATGGCCGAGATTGCCGCCATGACCGAGCGCATGGTCAAAAAAGCCAAGGAATACGACCGCGACACCATCCCCGGCGACTATGCCACCCTGGCCGCGCCCTGCCCCAACTGCGGCGGCATCGTCAAGGAAAACTACCGCCGCTACACCTGCACCGGCAAGACCGGTATGGAAGACGGCTGCGGTTTCTCGTTTGGCAAGTCGCCCGCCGGGCGCACCTTCGAGCCGGTGGAAGTGGAGCAATTCCTGCGCGACAAACACATTGGCCCACTCGATGGTTTCCGCTCCAAGGCGGGTTGGCCTTTCACCGCCGAGATGATCATCAAGTTCGACGATGAGACCAAAAACTACAAACTGGAGTTTGATTTTGGCGACGAGAAAGCCGGCGAAGAAAGCGGTGAACTGATCGACTTCTCAGCCCAGGAAACCCTCGGCCCATGCCCCAAGTGCGGCGCCGGTGCCGGCGATGCGAATGGCGGCTCGGTGTTCGAGCACGGCAAAAACTATGTCTGCGATCGCTCGGTGCCAACGCACGCGCACCCCACGCCAACCTGCGATTTCAAGACCGGTCAGGTCATCCTGCAACAGCCGATTGAACGCGCGCAAATGCAAAAGCTGCTGGCCACCGGCAAGACCGATTTGCTGGACAAGTTTGTGAGCATGCGCACCCGCCGCGCCTTCAAGGCCATGCTGGCCTGGGACGCCGAAGCGGGCAAGGTGAACTTTGAATTTGCACCCAGCAAATTCCCACCGCGCAAGACGGCGGCAGGGGCTGCTCGCCCTGCCGCAGCGGGCAAGACTGCCGCCACAAAGACTACGGGTGCGGCGGCGAAGAAGGCCCCAGCGAAGAAGACTGCGGCAGTCAAATCTGCTGCGGCCAAGGTCGCCAAGCCCAAGACCCCGCGCAAAACCACGGCCGCTTCCGGCATGAACCCCAGCCCCGCACTGGCCGCCGTCATCGGCAGCGAACCCATCGCCCGCACGCAAGTCATCAAGAAGCTGTGGGACTACATCAAGGAGCACGGCCTGCAAGACGCCAAGGACAAACGCAGCATCAACGCGGATGCCAAGTTGCTGGCCGTATTCGGCAAGCCGCAGGTGACGATGTTTGAACTGGCTGGGATTGCGGGTAAGCATTTGACGGCGTAGACACCGACTGCGGGCTGCAATGGCCCGT
>CAIQEX010000481.1 GCA_903870955.1 uncultured beta proteobacterium | reverse complement strand
TTGGCAGGCACATCGTTAGGCGCACCATCGCTAAAAAATACGATCATCCGCAGACTGGAACGGCTAGTCACCGGCACACCGTTGATTTCATTCAACGCCAGGCGCATCCCTTCCGCTGCGGCCGTGCTGCCACCGGTCTTCAATGCGTTGATGTGACTAATCACACTGGCTTTGTCGAAACCCCTGCCCCCAGTTTTGAGGATGAAATCTTTAATCTCACCACCCGAGGCGAAGCTGATAAAGCCCACCCGGTCACCATTCTGGCCATCTATGAACCTATTGACAAAGTTCACGGCCGCAGCCTTCAATGCAGGAAATGCGGTGGAAGGCGACGCCAGCGAGCCGGAGGTGTCGAGCACCAGAATCACATCCAGGTCACGCCGGACGGTGGTTCCAGCAGCACCGGCAACGGTTTGCTCCTGACCGAAAATTCCCATAAACGTGCTCGGCATGTTGGCAGAACCGGTGACATTGACGGTCCAGTAGCCCGACGGATCATGCGAGACCTGAATCATGTTGTCGGTCAGCGGCACCGCTGTTGCACCCAGAAAGTTGTCTGGAAAGTTGGCAGCATAGTAGTCTTTGGCGGCCTGTCTTGCGGAGGCGATTCGAGCCGAGTCATCGACACCCACTGACAGCGCACGCGCGCTGGCGATGGATGCGGCATCTACTGCCGAGTTGATCTTTGCCTTGACGCCATAGGCGCGACCGGAATCAATCGCCAAACCAACAGAACCAATCAGGACGACCAGTGAGACGGCGGCCAGAATCAATATCTGACCGCGCTGAAAAATGCTTTGGCGATGACGCATGGTGGCACCTGATGTAGTAGTTGTTTTAGAGATAGGTCCTGGAATACAAATCCAGGTTGGTCTTCATGACATAGTTGGTCAGTGGGGTGTAGTCGTAGAGTGTTTCCACCACATACAGCTCTGCCCCGAGGACCAGTACAAAGGGCAGCGTTACCACCTTGTCTGCGTCTGCCGCAGGTAGATTGCATTGGCCCGTACCAGCCCAATTGGTGCACTTCCAGGACAACTGACTTCCCAGTGGCGCATAACCAGGCGTGGCACGGTATTGCATTTGCACTACAGATTTCAGCGCGCCGCCGCCCGCCCCCACCATGACGCCCCTAACCCGGGTGATGTAAACCATGCCATGCGTCTCCATCTCCAGTGGCGCGGCGGTGTGGTTGATCGCATCGATGATGAATTGCGGATTTTGTGTCGTGCGTGATGCCAGGTTGGCGCCTTCTCGGCTCATGTTGACCAGTATGTTGTTGAACAAAATGGCCCGACCAAAATCCACTACGCCCCACAAAAGCAGCAGCAAGATGGGCAGAATCAGAGCCAGTTCAATCAGGCTATTGCCCTTGGTCCGAGTTCGGCCTGTGCAGTGTTTGGCCCGGCTCATTTGAAGGCCTCGTTTTTCATCGTCGTGCTGGCCTTGAAGCTGTAATTGCCGTTGGCAAAAAATGGCTGAAGGAACGAAGTTAGCAGAGGCAGGTCGCAACTCACCTCAATCACAATGATCTGGTTGGCGTTGGCGCAGGCCACCGGCGTGATGCTGCCATCGGCGTTGACCGTCTTGAACACCACCTTAGGATTCATGCGGTCGTACAGTCCCATGGACTGTTCCCTGATTCGCGCAGTGGCTGCGGCGCATCGATCACTATTCACTGGATCAAGTGCGAACTGCCCGGTGACCGCATACCGCGCCCCTTCGCGCACGGCATGCTGCATGGTCAGGTTGGCAAAGAACAGGTAGCTGAAATCAATGATGGCAAACAGCACGGTGAAGAACAATATCGCCGCCAGGGCGAACTCCACTGCTGCTGCCCCGCGTTCGCGCTGACGGCGCGACACCTTTAATGTTTTTATAGAAGCATGCATGATGGGTGTCTGTGGTAACGACTAGCCACCACCCAGTGTGGGCAGCAGGTTCTTGAATACGCTGATCATGGCCGGGCCAAGCAGTACCAGAAACAGCGATGGAAAGATGAAGAAGATCAGCGGGAACAAGAGCTTCAGCGGAATCTTGGCCGCCGTTTCTTCAGCCCGCAAGCGCCGGTGGTCCCGCATGGTCTCAGCCAGCACCCGCAGGGACTGCGCCACGTTGGTACCAAAGTGCTCGGACTGAAGCAAGGTGGTGACAAAGGTCTCAATGTCATCGACGCCCGTGCGCAGGGCCAGGTTCTGCAGTGCCATTGCGCGGGTTGAGCCGATGCGAAGCTCGATGGTCATCAGGTTCAGCTCGTCGGCCAGTGCGGCGCTGCGCAAATGCATTTCATCACCGGCGCGTTGCAGGGCAGCGTCCAGCGCCAGCCCGGCCTCCACGCACACCGTCATCAGGTCAATCGCATCGGGCAGCGCCTCACGCAATTCACGCTGGCGCGAATTCACCGTCATCGACAAAATCAGATTCGGCAGGTAGTAGCCCAGTGCAGCCAGACACAGGTAAGTCAGCATGACCGAACGCTGATTCACCGGGGACATATCGGTCCTGGCAAACAACCAACAGAGTCCGGGTAAAACCAAAGCCAGCAGGGTTTTGCTGGCAAAGAAGGCGGTCGGCCAACCGGTGCCACGCAAACCGGCATGCATGAAGCGCACCCGTAGGTTCGAGTTTTCCCAACCTTCTTTGGGTGCCGAGAGTCGCGCCAACGGTGTCGCCATTCTGGCGATGCGGGCGCGCCACTGCGCCACCGGTTCGATGGCACCCGTGCTGGGCTCGGTGTGACTGCCGAGATGGTCAAAGCGCTTGCCCAAAACACGGCTGCCAGTCACCCACATGCCCAGGCCAAAGGTCAGCCCCGACACCGAGATAAATACCGCCACGAGGATCCAGAGTTGCAGGTTCATGGTGCTCACCTAAATTCGGATATTGACGACGCGCCAGATCAGCAGCGCACCCAACCCCATGCCCACCAGTGCGCTCAGCACCAGCTTGAAACCGGTGCTGTCGGTCAGCAGGATGTCGAGGTAGCCGGGGTTAACAACCTGCAAGGCAGCGGCCACAACAAAAGGCAAACCAATCAGGATGTAGGCCGACAGCTTGCCCTCGGCCGCCAGCACCCGGATCTTGCCGTAGAGTTTGAAACGCTCGCGGATCAGATTGCCCAGCATCGTCAGCAGCTCGGCGAGGTTGCCGCCGGTCTCCAACTGAATGACCACCGCCATGACGAAGTAGCGCATGTCCGTAATCGGCACCCGCTGGGCCAGGTTCAGCAGCGCATTCTGGGTGGAGATGCCAAAGTTGATCTCGCCAAAAGTGAGCTTGAACTCACCGGCAATTGGTTCCTGGGCCTGGTTGCCGACCATCGCCAGCGCGGCTGAAAATGCATGCCCCGCCCGCAAGGCCCGGCTGATCAGGTCCAGTGCATCCGGCAACTGCGCGTTGATGCGATCGGCCCGGCGCGAACGCAGCCAGAACAGGCGGGCAATGGTCAAAGCCACAAACGCCACACCCAGTACGGCAGCCAGCAACATTGAGTTGCCCATTAGCCACCCGCAGAGCATGCCAGCCAGCGCCATCAAGGCGCACGCCAACAGGAAGCGGCTCAGTGTATGGGTGTAGCCAGACTGCAGCAAAAGGCGATCAAGGCCCTCGACACCCGGGACCCGTATCAGCAGCCGGTGCAACTCCGGCGTGCGGCTGAGCAAACGGTCCTTGAGCAGCGGCGTCTGGGCATCGCCCGCCGGGCTGGCAGACCA
>CAIQEX010000480.1 GCA_903870955.1 uncultured beta proteobacterium | reverse complement strand
GATGGCGTGCCGCCGCTGGTCAATCTCAATCCCGAAAGCTGCTACCTCAGCTTTGTTATGCAATTGCAAACCACGGCCAGTCGCGAGGATATTGAGGGCGCCTTCAGCTTTGTGATTGACGACTGCGAGCTTGACGTGGTGGCCCCCGAAACGCCAGAGCAGAAATTGGCGCGTGCCATTGAAGAGATGCCGGGCACGCCGCGTCTGGGTGACATGCTGGTGTCGGTCGGCGCGGTCACGCAGGATAAATTGACCCAGGTTCTGAGCAACCAGCAGTCCACCCCTGGCATGCCGGCCGTGGTCAAGCCCAAGATTGGTGATTTGCTGGAGTCTCAGGCTGGCGTGGCCCCCGAAGTGGTGGCCGCAGCGCTGGGCAAGCAGCAAAAAATGCGCGAGGCAGCACCTTCTGAAGAACGCTACATCCGGGTGCAGGCGGACCGTCTGGATGCCGTCATCAATCTGCTGGGCGAACTGGTGATTGCCGGGGCAGGAGCCACGTTGCTGGCGCGCGAAACCCATGGCGAGGCGCTAATCGAAGCCAATTTGCACATGAACAGCCTGATTGAAGAGATTCGCAATGGCACCTTGGGTCTGCGCATGGTGCCGGTGGGCGAAACCTTTAGCCGCTTCCGCCGTGTGGTGCGCGACACCGCATCGAGCCTGGGCAAGGAAGTCAATTTTGAAATCGTGGGGGGCGACGCCGAACTCGACAAATCCATGGTCGAAAAAATTGCCGACCCGTTGATGCACCTGGTGCGCAATTCGCTGGACCATGGTCTGGAGCCACCGCAGGAGCGTCTGGCTGCAGGCAAACCTGCAGCCGGCAAACTGGTTTTGAGTGCGCGCCATGAAACGGGCGCGATCTTGATCCGGATTGAAGACGATGGCCGTGGCATTAACCGTGAGCGGGTGTTGCAACGCGCCTGGAACCGGGGGCTGGTTGAACAGGGCATCGTGCCTCCGGATGACGATATCAACATGCTGATTTTTGAGCCCGGTTTTTCGACTGCGGAACAGGTGACCAACCTGTCGGGACGGGGCGTGGGCATGGATGTGGTGCGACGCAACATTGAGGCCTTGCGTGGCACCTTGCGTCTCAACAGCAAGCCGGGCAAGGGTCTGCAGGTGGATATCCGCCTGCCCTTGACGCTGGCCATCATCGACGGCTTTATGGTCGGTGTGGGCAAGTCCAAGTTTGTGCTGCCATTGGAGTCTGTGGTGGAGGTGATCGAGTCCGGTGGCGAAAACGTACGGATCGATGAACGGGGTCGGCATTGTGTGGAGTTGCGCGGCGCGGTATTACCCGTGGTCCGACTGCGTACGTTGTACACGGTGGAGTCTGAGCTGCCCGAACGCGTCAGCGTGGTGGTGGTGCATTCGCCGCGTGGCAAATATGGCATTGAAGTGGAAGTGCTGCTAGGCCAGAACCAGACCGTGATCAAGCCGCTAGGACGACTTTTCAAAACCTTGCGTGGTATTTCTGGCTCCAGCATTCTGGGCAATGGTGAAGTGGCGCTGATTCTGGATGTGGCTTCTCTGGGAGAACTGATTACCGGTGTCGATGCCCCGGTCGCTGCAGCCTGAACGGCTGCCTTCCAAACGCAAGAAATTACAAGGAAACAAATTCATGCATGCAAAACAATCCTCCTGGCTGGGGCGCCTGTTCAATGGCCGAGCCATGGAGCAGCGCATTGCCGAGTTGGAAGCCGAGCTCAAGGTTCGCACCGACATCATGAATATCACCAGTATCGTGTCCGAGGCGGACAAGAAGGGGGACATCCTCAGCGTCAACGAAAAGTTCCTTGCGGTGTCAAAGTACCCAAAGAATGAACTGATCGGTTTTGGTCACAACACCACGCGCCACCCCGACATGCCCAAGGCCGTGTTCAAGGAAATGTGGTCCACCATTGGTCGCGGTGAGATTTTCCGGGGTGTGGTGAAGAATCGGGCCAAAGACGGTACCCCGTACTACGTTGATGCGGTAATTGCGCCGATCCTCGGCGAAAACGGCAAGCCCATGAAGTACCTGGGCGTGCGTTACGACATTACCGAGCAAGAACTCGAGCGCCAGAATGCGCGCGGCATTCTCAAGGCGATCGATGCTTCCTATGCCTATATCGAATTCGATCTGGCTGGCCATGTGCTGGGGGCGAATGTCAATTTCCTGCAGACCATGGGCTACCAGCTGGCTGAAATAAAGGGCAAGCACCATCGCATGTTTTGCTCCTCTGAGATCGTTAACGCACCCGCTTACCCGCGGTTTTGGGCGGACCTCAATGCGGGCAAGGCCCAAAGCGACGTATTCAAGCGTGTTTCAAAATCGGGCAAGGAAATCTTTCTACAGGCGGTGTACGCGCCGGTGACGGATGAAATGGGGCGCGTTGTCAAGATCGTCAAGATAGCCACGGATGTCACCGCCGAAGTCATCGCGGCCAATATGCTCAAGACTGCGGTGGAGCAAGCCAATCGCGTCACCTCGGCGGCGCAGGCTGGCGATCTGAGTCAGCGCATTGCCATGCACGGCCTGAGCGGCCCGATCGAGTCCTTGTGCCTAGGCGTGAATTCGTTGGTGGATACAACCTCGGTTTTATTGTCCGATGTGGGCCGCGTCATGAGCGGCCTGTCGGAAGGTGACCTGAGTCAGCGCATTACGCGTGAATACGTTGGAACCTACGGCGATCTGAAGCGTGACGCCAATGCCACGAGTGAAAAACTGGGCGCGGTTGTCGAAGACATGGCAGGTATGTTTTCCGAATTGGCAGCAGGCGGACTCACCAAACGCATCACGCGTGACATGCAAGGTGCCTTCAACCAAGTCAAGGACGACGCCAACGCCAGCTTCCAAAAGCTCGCAGATATCATTGACGAAGTGCGTGGCGCGGCCGATGCACTCACGGGTGCGGCCAACCAGGTCAGCGCTACCGCACAGTCACTGTCTCAGGCGGCCAGTGAGCAAGCGGCCAGTGTGGAGCAAACTTCGGCTTCGATTGGCGTGATGTCGGCCTCGATCGCGCAAAACAGTGACAACGCCCGCGTCACCGACAGTATGGCCACCAAGACCAGCAAAGAGGCCACCGATGGTGGAGGTGCGGTGAGCCAGACGGTCACCGCGATGAAACAGATCGCCTCAAAAATTGGAATTGTGGACGACATTGCCTACCAGACCAATTTGCTGGCGTTGAATGCGGCCATCGAAGCGGCACGTGCGGGTGAACATGGCAAAGGTTTTGCTGTTGTGGCGGCCGAAGTGCGCAAGCTGGCCGAACGAAGCCAGCAAGCCGCCAAAGAGATTGGCGATCTGGCGGGCAATAGTGTGTCCACCGCGGAGCGCGCCGGTGGTTTGCTGGAATCCATTGTGCCGAGCATCCAGAAGACATCCGAACTGGTGCAGGAAATTGCTGCGGCCAGTGCAGAGCAAAGTGAATCCGTGGCGCAAATAGGTGGCGCCATGGGGCAACTGTCCAAAGCCACGCAACAAAATGCCTCGGCCTCTGAAGAGTTGGCTGCGACGAGTGAAGAACTCAGCGGTCAGGCCGAACAATTGCAACTGTCAGTTGCCTTCTTTGATACCGGCAACGGGTCATTGGGCAGCGTACCCAGTCGACATGCTGTCGGCAGCAAAGGCCGGAACCGCGCTGCGCCGCGTTTGAGCGCACCCCTGACGCCGTCTGCCGTGCGTAGTGGCGGTAGTACCAACTTCAGACCCTATTGAGGCCGTAACGCCATGCAAGTCGAGCATTCTTCCACGCCCCTGAGTCCGGTTGATCTTGGACCATCCTTGCAATACCTGACGTTTTCCCTGGGTGACGAGGTCTTCGCCATGGATATCCGCTGTGTGCGCGAGATCATTCAGCATGGCAACATGACTATGGTGCCCTTGATGCCTGCCTTTGTGCGTGGAGTGATCAATTTGCGCGGTTCGGTGGTTCCGGTGATTGATCTGCAGTCCCGCTTTGGCAGGCCGCGTGCCCAAGTGGGCAAAAAAACCTGCGTCATTATTTTTGATGCGACGGTCGATGGCGAGAAAGTTGAGCTGGGCCTGATGGTCGATGCAGTGAGTGAGGTGATCGATATTGCGCAGGCCGATATTGAAGCAGCCCCGCAGTTTGGCACCACCATACGGCGCGACTTTATCCATGGCATGGGCAAGGTGGGGGGGGATTTCATCGTCATTCTGGCGCCTGAACGCGCCCTTGACATCAATGAAATGGCCGCATTGGCTGAAAAGGGACTCGCATCATGAATCTATCCATTCGTGCACGTATTTTGTTGGGTTTTGCGTTGCCCATCGTGTTGTTTGTTGGTTTCACTTTCTGGCTCAGTACCCAACTCAGTCAAGTCAAGCAGAACATGGTGACGGTCGAGGAAGAAGGTGTGAAATACGCCTTGCTGGCTGCGGCGATGGACAAAAATGTGGTGCAGATTCAGCAGTTCCTGTCGGATGTATCGGCCACCCGAGGCAAGGACGGTTTGGATGACGGTTTCAAAAACGCCGAAGAAAACTTCAAGGCTTTGAATGCCTCGCTGGCCGAGTTCGAAAAGCACTTCAACGAATTGGGCGACAAGGCTTCGGCCCAGCGCATCCAGGAAATCAAGACCGGCGCAGCCCATTATTTCGAAGTGGGGCAGGCCATGGCCAAGGCTTACGTGGCGGGTGGCCCGGAGGTCGGCAACAAGCTGATGAGCGGCTTTGATGCGGCCAGTGAAGAATTGCAAAAACTATTGGTTCCCTTTGTTGCATCGCAAGTGGAACTCATGCGCCATGAGGTCAATGACTCGGTAACCAGTGCCAACCACATTTTGCAAACAGCGCTGATCATTGTGGCGCTGACGGTGTTGGGCGCGGTGTTTTTGTCGTTGTTGGTCACGTCCAGCATTACCCGGCCTTTGAAGAAGGCGCTAGGGGTAGCCAATCAGGTGGCATCGGGCCGACTGGATACGGTCATCGACGCGGACCAAAGTGAGATTGGTCAGTTGTTGGCACCCCTGGCCAAGATGCAGGGCACGTTGCAGCAATTTGAAGCCGAACAAAGCGAGATGGCACGCCAGCATGAGGCGGGCGCATTGGACTACACCATACCTACGAGCCGCCTGGAGGGAACCTACCAAGGCATGGCGCATTCCATCAACACGCTGGTGCAGTCGCACATCGCCGTCAAAATGAAGGTGGTGGAGGTCGTTACGGCCTACGCATCCGGAAATCTGGATATTCAGATGGACAGATTGCCTGGGCAAAAGGCACGCATCAGCGAGGCAATGGATAAGGTACAAATCGTTATGAAGGAAGCTGCCGCTGCCGCGACTTTCAACCAGCGCATCCGCTTGTCTCTGGACAGCCTGCCGGTGTGCGTCACGGTCTCCAATGCCGAAGCCTTGTTGGTGCACGCAACGCCACCGGCAAAAGAATTGCTCAAGCTGTTTGGTGGCGCCAGCTTCGATACCGATGCCTTCTACGGTAACAAGCTCAGCACCTTGTTCAAGAATCCGGACGACGCCGCACGCTTTGACCAGGCTGTTCGATCTGGTGAAACTGTGGACATGGAAATTCAAGGGCGCAAGCTCCGATTGCTGGCCAGGCCGGTTCACAATGAAAAAGGACAACCCATCGGACGCATCACCCATTGGATTGACCGCACCGATGAAATCGCGTCCGAGTTGGAAGTTTCCACAATCGTGTCGGCTGCGGCCCAGGGTGACTTGTCCGGGCGCGTCAGCCTGGACGGCAAAACTGGTTTCTTTGCCAACCTGTCGGGCGCCATGAATCATTTGCTGGATACCAGCGAAGGCGTGATGAAAGACACCGCGCGGGCGTTGTCGGCACTGGCCGAAGGGGACTTGACGCATCGCATCACGCGAGAATATTCCGGCCTCTTTGGCCAGGTTAAAGCCAGCGCCAATTCCACGGCAGAGAATCTGACCCAGGTGATGGGTGAGGTGCGCGCCGCATCCGATGCGTTGACGGGCGCTGCTGAACAGGTATCCGCGACGGCGCAATCGTTGTCGCAAGCTGCCAGCGAGCAGGCAGCCAGCGTGGAGCAAACGACGGCCAGTATTGATGTCATGTCGGCCTCGATTGCGCAAAACAGTGATAACGCCACGGCCACCAATGGCATGGCGACCACGACCAGTGCGGAAGCCACGCAAGGCGGGCAGGCCGTGAGCCAGACCGTTTCTGCCATGAAGCAGATTGCCTCCAAGATCGGCATCATCGACGACATTGCCTACCAGACTAACTTGCTGGCACTCAACGCGGCGATTGAAGCCGCCCGAGCCGGTGAGCACGGCAAAGGCTTTGCGGTGGTGGCGGCCGAGGTGCGCAAGCTGGCAGAGCGCAGCCAGTTGGCCGCCAAGGAGATTGGCGATTTGGCGGGCAGCAGCGTGGCCACGGCGGAACGCGCGGGCAAACTGCTCGATGCCATCGTGCCCAGCATTCAAAAGACATCGGAACTGGTGCAGGAGATTGCTGCCGCCAGCACCGAACAAAGTGAGTCGGTGGTGCAGATCGGTGGCGCCATGGGCCAACTCTCCAAGGCCACGCAGCAGAATGCCTCCGCTTCCGAAGAACTGGCCGCCACCAGCGAAGAGCTTTCCGGGCAGGCTGAACAGTTGCAACAAAGCATCGCCTTCTTCAAGACCGGTGAAACGGCACCCGCGTTGCGTGCAAGCCAGTCACCGGCGCTGGACAGGCGATCCAGTGCGCCGCGGTTGACCGCGCGGCTCACTGCGGCGCCCGTGCGGGGTGGTAGTGGTGGTGGCGGTGGCAATTTCCGCCCTTATTGAAAGTTACTTTTGACCAATCTTGCGTTCAGTGACAAAGAATTCCGACGGATTGCCGACCTGATGTATGAGGCGGTGGGCCTGTCTTATAACGAATCCAAAAAGTCGCTCATTCATTCGCGGCTGGCGCCGCGTATCCAGAAAATCGGGTTGCGCACTTTCGACGAATACCTGAGCCTGATTGAGGACGAGTCCGAGGCGACCGAGCTCCAGATGGCGGTCGACTTGCTAACCACCAACGAGACCTATTTTTTTCGCGAACCCAAACACTACGATTTGCTGCAACAGGAACTGCCCAACTTTGCCAACAAGGCGGCACTGCAGGTCTGGAGCGCGGCGAGCTCTTTTGGCGATGAGGCCTACAGCACAGCCATGTTGCTCAATGACTTGCAGGTCAATGGGCGAATCGGTCCGAATTGGTCGATTTTGGGTACCGACATCAGTCACCGTGTGCTGCTCAGTGCCAAAGAGGGTGTGTTTCCGGAAGACCGTTTGCGGGATGTGAGCCCCGAGCGCCTGCGCCGTTATTGCCTGCGTGGCGAAGGCGAGTTCGAGGGCCAGGTCATGCTGCAGGACAAGATCCGTCAGCGGGTGCAATTCGGGCAGCTTAATCTGTGCAAACCCTTTGACGGCTTGGGCCCGTTTGACGTTATTTTTCTGCGCAACGTGCTGATTTATTTTGACCCACCCACGAAGGTGGATGTGGTGGACCGGGTGCTGGCTTTGCTGAAACCCGGTGGTCTGTTCTTTTTGGGAACGGCCGAAGGGCG
>CAIQEX010000479.1 GCA_903870955.1 uncultured beta proteobacterium | reverse complement strand
CCTGTGAACATCCTCGGATCGGTTCAAGACAACGCACTGGAGTCATGGACGCTGGCGATTGCGCGCCAGGGAAGTTCCGACTTCCGCGCATTGGCAAACAGCTCGCAGACCCAAGCGACAAACAGCACGCTGGCCACTCTCGACCCGGCAACGCTGGTTGACGGTTTCTACGTTTTGCGTTTGCAAGCCATTGATGTCACCGGACGGCAGTCGGAAATGCGTGTGGGCATCGAGGTGCATTCGGCGGTGAAGGTTCCGGCGGTCGTTCGTGTCGAGACGGATGCGAGCATCACGCTCGCTGGACACAAAGTCGATGTCGTGCGCTCTTACAACGACCTGCAGCCAGTTGTTTCCGGTGCATTTGGTGCGGGGTGGCGCTGGACACTGCATGACCTCGATGTCAGCAGCGTGTCCGACGGTGTCACAACGCCGACCGGGTTGCACGCAGGGGACAGAATTTACCTCACCGCGCCAGATGGGTCGCGCATTGGATTTACCTTTACGCCCCAGTCGGCGCAACAAGCTGGGCAGTCTTTCGAGCAGCCGAACTGGACGCCAGACGCGGGGTCATCCTGGAGCCTGACGTCGGCCGGCGGTCTTCTGCAGCGTGGACTCGGAACTTATTACGACCTTCTGACAGGCGCAGCCTATGCGCCTCAGTCCAGCCTCAGTCGTGCAGCCTTTGTGCTGCAAAGCGCGGACGGTACACGCTATGAGTTCAACGCGCACGATGGCGTGTCGCGAGTGGTCTATGCCGATGGCGTTGAGTTGCTGGTTGGTGATGCGGGCCTGGTGGTGTCGACTGGAGAAGCGCTGCGGATGGAGCGCAATGCCAGCGGACAGATTGCCAAGCTTGTACAGCCTGACGGGGGCGAGGTACTTTATAGCTACAACGCCGATGGACGTTTGATCGCCTCTCGCCAGTTGGATAGTGCTACCTCGATGCGCTACGCCTACGCCAATGGTCACTTGTTGATCGCAACCGATGGCACCGCGGGTATTACGGTAAAGGCGAGCGGTGTTGGAAGTGTCAGTGCACCGCTGGTTGCCGATCTCGGTGTCGCCGGCCAGTACCTCGACAAGCCCATTACGGGAATGCTGACCACGGGCAGTTCCTCGCTCTATGCGTTGACCTTGCGCCAAAGCGAGATCAGTGCGTCGGCCGGCGGTGGTGCGCTGATTGGTTTCGTGATTGACGCCGATGCGGGTACCACATTGGCACCGGCGATCCCTGAACTGGCTGGTCTCGTGGCGCTGACCTCTGGTGCCAGTGCCACGCGCGCCTTCGCGATCTATCGTGTCACCGATGCTGGGCTGCTGGCACTTCGGCTGGCGGCGGCCTCGGGCGCCGGAGGCTACCACTTGCGGGTGTTTGCGGTCGGCGACGTCAACCATGACGGTCAGGTCGATGGCAGTGATGCATCTCTGCTGAGCGCAGCCCGCGCGGTCGGCGGTGTAAATCCGCAGATGGACGTTAACCTCGACGGCAAGGTTGATGGGACAGACACGCAGTTGCTCTACGCCAATTTCGGCTTCACGCCGAATCTGGCTCCGGTACTGATGGACACCACACTGCTGACGCACGTGGACCTGCAATTGGCCGCCTCGATGGCCCCATTTGCCAATGATCTCGAAGGTGACCCGGTCACCTTGCGCGTGGTCGGTGCGAGCCACGGTTCGGCACGGATGTCCGGGGACGGTCAGTCGATCATCTTCCGGCCTGAGGCCGGCTATTCTGGCGTGGCTCAGGTCAGCCTGGTCGCCGACGACGGGTACCAGAGTTCCGCAGCGCACACCTACACGATCAATGTTTCAAACGCTGCGTTGATCGCGATTGACATCCTGACACGGCGGCCAGTGATACAGACCGGGTCAGCGGTGCAGATGGGCTTCGTTGGCGACTTTGCAGATCAGTCCGGCGTGGAGTTGGCTCCAGACTACCTGCAGTTCTCCACGGTCGCTGGAGATGCCGCCGTGGTCAGTGCCAAAGGGGTGCTACGTGGCCAACACAACGGCTATGGCGCACTGGTTGCCTCACGGGGCGCGCTATCTGCAGCCACCGCCTATGTTGTTGGTGGCCCTAGCACCTTGAGTGAAGCTGCGATTCAGCTCGGCGGTATCGACACCTACCCGGGCTCTGTAACGCTAGCGGCCGACGGTGGGCAGCGCCAGATCAAGGTCACATCGCTAGACGAGGACGTGGCATCGTCGGCGAGCGGCGCAATGTATTTCGCTGGTGATGGTCGGGTGGTTCAGATTTCGGCAGATGGCCTGATCACGGGACTTCAGTCCGGAGAATCGGTGGTCACTGTCATCTATCACTCGACCGAGTCGCGTATTGCGGTGCGGGTTCAGACACCGACCCTTGGCCCCACTGTCGTCGGCGCTGACGGCGGACTGGTCAGCGATCCGAGTGGCATGCGCATCGCGGTGGCGCCCGGCGCACTGAAGGCTGACACGACGGTTTCCATCCATCCCGCAGACGCTGCGACATTTGGCCCGCCGATGCTTACAGCCGACCAAGGCTTTACGCTTGGTGCGGCGTTCACGCTTGATGTCGGCACGGATGGCATGAAGGTGCCTGCACAGTTAGCCATCCCGGTTGCGGGTCTCGAAGCTGGCACGCAGGTGCGTTTCTATCGCGCCACCGATCTGCCCGACCCAACCGGCGCGATCCATCATTTGTGGCTGGAGGTCGAAAGCGGTGTGGTAGGTGCCGATGGCATAGCGCGCACGCAGTCTCCACCGTACCCTGGCCTGCTGGGCGGAGGCGACTACATCGTTACCGGCATCTCGCTGACGAACCTGCAAACATTGCGCATCGATGAAGCGACGCTGAATGCGTTGCGTCAAGCCTCCAGTGGCAATGCAACCAGTGCTGCAACCGCAATCGGACTGGCCACGGCGACTGCCTTCGTCATCAATCCTCTGCTGGGTATCGCGGTCAGCGCGCTGGCGGGCACGTTGGCAGCGCAGATGACGTTACCTATTGGTCATAGTCCGCTGGTGGTGTGGGGCATTTCCCCTGCCGGGGGGTTCGTCCAATCCCAAGGCAGTGTCGAGGTGCTACCCGGGGGAGTCGGCAAGTTCTCAGCGCAAATTATCGACAGCTCGACCTTGGCAGAGACCGATCCGCGCATCATGGATGCCAGTGTCGAACTGAAGCCCGGGGTTGGCGGCGTTCTCGCACCAGTTTTGGCGCTGTCCATTGCGCGGGAATTCTGGTCGCAGCCTGGCGCACCAGACACCGGCTCAGGGGTGATCGGACAACGGCTGGAGGACCTGACGGTCGAGTTCATCGCCGATGGCCAGGTCATCGCAACAGCACCTCTGACAAAGGACCCTGTCCTGTTCGGTACCTTCAACGCCGCCGTGCCGACGAATGTGGCCATTGGCGGGGTAAAGATTGATGTACGTCGCAAGTCCAGCGTGCTGGTCGCAGGTCCTGGCGGCATTCCGACGTGGACTGAGAACGTTTTTTACAGTAACCAGGTCGGTATCGAGGCGCCGGGCCGCTACGCCTTCGTAGCGCTGGGCGGGCAGGACGCCGTTGGGGTTATCACGACGTCGAACGACGGCACCACGCCAGCGAACACTGTCGTGGGGCGCATTGCGGTGGGAGATACAAACCAACCACCCCAATCTGATGCCCCGCGTGATGTCGCCATCACCTCGGACAACGCCCGCGCTTATGTCACTCTGAGGTCTTCGCACAGTGTTGCGGTCATCGACACACTGATGCTGCGTCAACTCGACGCAGTTCCTGACCTCCCACCTGACTCGACCGATCCAAACCGGGCGGCAACGCTCGGTGTACAGCCGATCAACCTGCCAGATGATGCGAGGCCGTTCTGGGTGGTGCTCGATGACGTTCAGGGCTTGGCCTTCGTCGGCGATGAGGCGACGTCAATTGCCTCCGGCGGCGGTGGTCGCATCTACGTCATCGACACCGACCCGGGTTCGGACACCTACAACCAGCACATCGCAACCCTTACAGCGCAAGACGCCAGCGGTCCGCTCGCGCCATTCGGCTTCCGCGGACTGGTGATGGACTCGGCTGAGGGGCAACTGCTGGCGCTTGCGCCAGGCGGGCACAAGCTATTCGGCGATGACCGTGACACCGCAGCCAACCGGTCGCTGCCCGGGCGCATCATCGTTTTTGACGTTCGCAGCCTGCGTGGCAATCTCGGAATCGGTTTGCCAGTTTCCAAAGTCGAGCAGGTCATCGATGTGGGGCCAGAACCCTATGGTATTTCGGGCACATCCGAAGCAGGTCGCGTGATCTTTACCAATCGGGCATTCGACGGCGATACCAATCCTGCGGACCCTCTGAGCCAGAATAGGGCCGGCGGCATAGGCCTCATGCAGCGCCAAGTTACTGGCCGGACTTGGCTCACGCCCCACTACTTGGACTTGACGCTGGGCGGCGCGACAGACGCACTGGACGTCAACAACGCCCAGGCTGTGGTGGTCACACAGGATCTGCGCTGGGCCTTCGTCACCGGCTACAACCAGTACGTTCAGGGCGTCGCCTCGCATGACCCCGATGTGTCGCTGAGCCAGCCGGCCGGCGGCAACGTGGGCATCATCCGCGACCCGTTCCACCTGTACACCACGGGGGATGAACCGCAAGGCCTGATTGCGGCAACGCGCATGACGCCGTACTCGTTCCCGGACAACCTTGCGCTGTCCCCGAATGGAGAGTTCCTCTACGTGGCCTATTCCGGATCAAACCAGGTTCAAGTGTTCGGAGTGCCTGCGATGATCTCCGAGGTGGAGCGGATCCTGGCCTTACCGCCCACCCAAGGGGGTGGAGTGGAGGGACTGGCAAGGACCCCGATCAACGAATTCCTGCGTCCGTACAGCGAAACGGGTGCCCTCTTGGGCCTAGACAACAATCCCGATCTCATCAAGATACCGAATCCTTTGATCGACATCAAAGCTGATTACCGCCTGCGCAGCGCCGGTCTCTTGCGGGAGTTCGGTAACTTTATCAATTCGGCGCGGGCACCGCTGGTGCCCGGAGCCTCTCCACGCGGCATCGCAGTGCAAGATGACTTCCTGAAGTTGTTGACGCCGGTCAGCGCAACAGACGTCACCGACACCACGCCAACGTTTACCTGGACGACTAGCGGGAGGGCGGGCTCGGCACGCCTGTTCGTTAGCGCCTTCCCGCCCGGTCAGGGCTTGTTCCCCAGTGACAAGCCTGCGGCTAGTGCTTATCCCAATCCGGATCATCTCGCGACGGCGTACGGTAACTACATCCTGACGGGGAGTAACTACAGTCTCGACTCCAACCGTAACCGCATATTTACCAGCGAGCGCTTCGATATCGCAAGTGGAGCCGGCGTTCAGTCGACCACACTGCCTGATCTGTCGACGCTTTCTAAGGGGCAGTCTTACTGGTGGGGCGTCGAAGTGACCACACCGGACGGACGTGTGTACCGGGATTCGCAGCAATTCAAAGTCGAAGCCAGTGGACCTGCGGTAAGCAGTTCGGTGCCCACAACATTTGCTGCCGTAACGCTAATCACGCATGGTTTTCAGGTTCCTTACCTGAGCGATGGCAATGCCAGCACCGACATCAGCAACCTGATCGAGTTGGGCCAGGCGATTGCCCGTGAAGGCAATGGCGCAGTCTTTATCTACCACCCTGAAGACGGCAGTTGGTCTTCGCCCGATGGCGTCTCCATGGCATCGGTGTTGGGCAAATCGCTTGTGCTGGTGTCGGACTGGACCCGCGATGCAGCTATTAGCGACTCCGGTTTCGCCGAGGCGGCTGCCGATGCAATTTTCGCCAGTGTGATGGGTATGATTTCCAAGGGTGACGCGGTTGGCACGGCCCTCAAGACTTCGTCCTGGCACATGATCGGCTTTGGCCGTGGTGCGGCAGTTACCAGTGAAATCGTCCAGCGCTTCGGCAGCTACTTGCCGACGGGCACGGCCGGCGGTATCCCTGACCTTCAGGTCACCACGCTTGATCCGCACGACTTTACGCAGGACTCCCTCGCTTTTCCCCTTAAGGATGCCCTGAGCATCGTCAGCACCGCGTCCAACCTAGTGCCATACGTTGGAAAATACCTGTCCAAGTTTGTCGATGCACTCGCTAAAGCGGTGCATTTGCTGGCGCTGGATTCGCTGTCGTACAACGATTTCAAGGATCCGACGGTTGAGAACTGGAGCAACATCAGTTTCCTGGACAACTACTATCAGGACGTGGCGGGGCAGACGCCACCGGATTCATCATTCACTAGCTTTCTGATCGACGATGTCGTCAAACGCATCGGCTTCGGTGACCTGATGAAGGGCTTCACTTCCAACGGGCGTGCGATTACTGGTGCTGATGTCAACTTGGATCTCTACGGCCGCCCTGGTTTTCAGTATGACGATCCCTATGTCGGACTGGGTTCACCCGACGCGCGCACGATTGCCTGGTATGCCGGTACGGCCGATATAGCGATGCAGTTGTTCCCGGGTAATGCAGATATGGCAACGACGCCAAACGATCGCATCTGGAGACAGGTTGCAGACAGGCTGTATGTGCCAACTGCGACCAATGAGCGGATTTTGCGCACAGGTTTTCTTGGCAACGGTTTCCCCTGGTACCGCGCTCAGGAAGTGCAAAACTCCGCCTACCTGGTACCCAAAACCGAGACCTTCGCCCGCACTGACACCAGGTCCTGGGAAGGCATTGGCGCAGGTGCTTTTTATTCTGTGCTTGGAGGTGGTGTCGCGCTGCGACCTCAGAACCCCGCTAGTCCCACCGACTTGACCACCGACAACACCAAGTACGGCGCCACCGATGCACCAATTCCATCCGTGTTCAACGGTGACTTTCAGGCTAGCATCCGGCCGTTCTTTGGGCGCTTCCCTTTGATCGCCGGCGCAAATACCTGGCTGGAAATTCCAGGCTGGTCGCTACAGGGCGGAAGCGGTGGCAGGGTGCAGGGACTGGCACTGTCGCCCCACCTGCGCGCCGACTGGATCGACACCGTCCAGCACGACATCATCGCGGCAGCAACCGACATGATCAACTCGGGTCTGCACAGCGCGGTTGAAGTACAAGCCTTGGTCACCAAACTCATAGGTCTTGCCGGACAGCAAGCTACCGGCCAGGGTCTGCCTCTTTATAAATTCTTCGGTACGCTGCTGGGCAAACAGGTATCCAAACAGGTGGAAACTGTTAAGAGCGCGATCTGGAACGATCCCGTAGCTGCCTTCACCAGTGTGCGTGACACGATTAATGCAGCCTGGCTGGCAGTCAAGGGCGACGTGCTTGCAGAAGTGTCAAGCGAACTGATAGGCGACTTTTTCGCGACGCTCAAAAAGAAGGCCTCTTTGCAGGGACTGACCAGTGCCGCTGGCAGTGCGATCGTCGGCGCGATCGAGGACGCGATTCCTGCGTTGGAGACCTACCTGCAGGAGAAGTTGCTTGATTATTCTTTCCAACTCAGCATCGCAAACGACACGCTGACCCATAACCGGATGTACATCGCACCAGATGCCACCCGACTGGCCTTTGATTTTGCAGCAAGCAAGGACGTCAACGCGGGTTCGATACTGGAGGTCTACGCCACTGACATAGCTGGTGTGGGGGGAGAGGCGCAGATAGGGACTTTGACTATGCTGGGACAAGCAGGTGTCGATCTGACGTCCGTGGAAAAGCCGACGATGCAGACCATGCGCCTTAGCATTCCGCCCGAGTTGCGTGGTCGGGAAGTGACCTTGTCCTTCAAGTGGGTGGCGGCGTTCCCGCTCGACTCCATTCTTCTCGACAATATCCGGATGGACTCTGGCGTTGTGGTCACCGATAGTTATGGCGACGCCAGTGATCAGATCATTTACCTGAGCAACGCGCTGCATCCCTTAGGTCCCCAGGCACCAGAAGTGGTTGGCAATTTTGAGTCGGTCGATGGCAGCAACCGCATTGCATTCACAGTCAGCAACACCAGCAGCACAAACAGGGTGATGCGCATTACCGTTGGGGCCAACTACTTCGTGGAACTTGAAGACGGTCTGTCTTCAACCGTCGTCAATGATGGCGCGGAGCATGTTCTGACATCGTTTACGCTGGGGTCTGGTGCCTCGAAGACGCTCTACCTTCGGTCGCATGTTAGCGATGCGGCCATGCCCAAGTTCGAAAACAACGACGCCTGGTTGATGCAGGCGCTATTGTCCATCGACACCCTGTCCGGTGGCCATGTGGCCGCTCGCACCACGCTAACGGCCTACCACCTGGCCGAGATGTCTGACCTCAACGCCTACGACGGCACGATGAACCTCGCGGACACTCGGGTTGGTGGAACGCGAACGGTTCACATCAAGAATGACACGCCGCTATCGATATACGGCGTAAGTGGTCTGCCTTGGCAGACCAAAGATGGAGTCAGCACGCTGACCTTCACCGCCGCCGAATCCGACATCGCCACCAAGTGGCTGGACTCCTTTGAGATCCGCAAGGGTGCCGACGTCTGGGCTACGACGTTGATGCGTGGTCAAGTGCGTGCGATTCAACAATTGAATGTTCCGTTCCAGCAAATACGCGAAAAGTTGTTGCATCTCTATGACGAGTTGTGGTCTGCACGTAAATCAGGTGCGATGGACTCGATCCCGTTGGACCAGTTTTATTCTGTTGTCCCAGGGACGACCTCGCAGCTCAACACGATTCCGGAATACGCCAAGTTTCTGGATTTCATGACGGACAGCTCATTCCCGGAAGTCGTCATTGATCGCAATGTTCTGAATGCTCGCATTGACACCATCATTGAGGGCATAAAAGACTCGATCGAGCAGGTCTACCGCCTCTTCATGAAGGACGCGCCCGGAAGCTTGGTGCCAGCACTCGAGTTAATTGATAGCGGTCTGACTGGGGACGTGGCAGTGCGAACCACCGGTGACGCAGCTTCCCGCAGTAGCGGTGATTTCAGCGGCAGTGGCAGCTTGTTGGGATCGTCTACGCAAGATTTCCTTTCTCTGTTCTTTTTGGGCAGCAATGGTGTCATCCAGCCCGGTGCCGCACTGCCTGCGCCCAACCTGATAGACACCGAATGGAAACTGCGCGTCGATGAAACCACTGCTGGCAAGAAGTACCGTTTGGTCAACGCGTTAAATGTCGATCCGTCCAGTTCTATCAACATTCTGTTGGACAACTTGCTGCGATCCGCGGGCACCGAGCCTTCAGTGGTCGATTTGTTCGGATTCGGATCGCGCATAGGCAAAACGATCGCTCATGAGTTCGGCCATCAGTTGGGCCTGTTCGACGAGTATGGCCCAGCCTCCAGCCTGCCCGCGTTCTACCAATCAGGCTTTTTCCAGGACAGCGCTGGGGCCTCCAACCTGAACTTCATGGGCAACCAGCTGAACCTAATGGTCAGTCCGCAGCAGGTGGTGACCCTCTCTATGGCGTTGGATGAACCCAGCCTTGCGGTGGCCGACGGTAGCGTGGCAGCGGGCAACATCAGCCTGTCGGATGACAACCTGATCAAGTGGCTGCGCGGACTGCAGTTGCTGGACCTGTACCACTACCCAGGCACGACTCCACGCCAGGAAGGTACCGGTGCTTCGCTTGATACCGGCCTGTTGGTCAACGACGTCGCAAGCGCGACCTCGACACAGAACGCAAGCGCACAAAACGCGAGTGCGAGCACCACCCCGATTCCGCACTGGACCATGCCGACTTCTGGCGTGGCCATTGGCGTTACCGACAGCGCCTTCGACTCGACAAACGCCTGGACTCGCGATGGGAACGCCACCGTGGCTGGAGGCAAGGGTCTGCTAGCTGAAGGGGATACCGCCCTGTCGCGCCTAACGCAATGGATGGTGGTGCCTAACGGAGCGGCTTTCCTCAGTTTTACTTTGTCTGTGACCGTCGGCACAAATACCGTGAGTCAGCCACCCGATGCCTTTGAGGTATCGCTGCTGGATGGATCAAATGGGCAATCTCTGTTGCCGCTTACCGACTTGACGCAGTCAGACGCGGGAGTCAACCTTCAACTTGGAGCCCAGGCACACATGGGTTCTGGAACGGTTACTGGGGTGCTGCCGAATGGCGCAATCCAGTACTTTGTCCCGCTAGCCCCAGGTGCCTCGGGCCGTACTGCGGCGCTATTCTTCGATTTGCTTGGTTTCGGCTTGAAAGATTCCCAAGTAAGTGTCGATGACGTGTCGTTCGTCGCGAGCGTGCCGGCAATTAACCATGCACCCGTTCTTGCACCTGTCACAGTGCCGAATCCAGTTACTGAGGGTTCAACTTGGACGCTGCAGCTGGCCGGAAGCGACGCCGACGGCAACGCCCTGACCTACGTGCTGGACAGCGCCCCGGCAGGCGCCAGCATCGATGCCAATACCGGTGTCATCACCTGGCTGGCCGCAGACGGCCCGGCGCAGGGGCAGTTTTCTGCGCATGTGGTGGACAGCGTGGGCGCTTCGTCGGCGGCTGTTTCCTTCACCGTATCGGTCGCCAACGTAGCACCGGT
This sequence comes from uncultured beta proteobacterium, assembly GCA_903870955.1. GTDB lineage: Bacteria > Pseudomonadota > Gammaproteobacteria > Burkholderiales > Burkholderiaceae_C > Allorhodoferax. Next base: position 5,860 of record CAIQEX010000479.1, on the reverse strand, counting down.
GCTGGCGGTGGTGGTGCCTAACGCGATACGTGCTGGCGTTCCGGCCGTGGTGCAGCTTTCTGCCACCGACGTCGGTCAGGACACCTTGCAGGAGTGGCGCATTGACTGGGGCGACGGCAGCCAGTCCAGCGTGGCGGGCAATGCCACGCAAGCCAGCCATACCTACAGTGCAGCGCAGCCGGGCACCTCGATTGCGGTGCAGGCCGTCGACGAGGACGGCACCTGGTCGGTGCCGGCCTTTGTCCGCGATGTGTTGCCAGTGCTGGTGAATCAGGCACCCACGCTGGCGGTCGTGCCCGACCAAACCCTGAATGAGGGCAGCACCCTTAGCGTGCAACTGGTGGGCAACGATGTCGACAGTGCCAGCGTGACCTATGTGCTGGACACCGCCCCGGCTGGTGCCAGCATCGACGCCAATACCGGCCTCATCACCTGGCTGGCCGCAGACGGTCCGGCGCAGGCCGTGTTCAGCGCCCACGCAGTGGACAGCCAGGGGGCTTCTTCGGCCGTTACTTCATTCACCGTGACGGTTGCCAATGTGGCACCGGTGCTGACCGTGGTGGTGCCAAGCGAGGTGCGCGCGGGCATTCCGGCCGTGGTGCAGCTTTCTGCCACCGACATCGGCCAGGACACTTTGCAGGAATGGCGCATTGACTGGGGCGACGGCACCCAGTCCACCGTGGCAGGCAACGCCACGCAAGCCAGCCACACCTACAGCGCCGCGCAACCGGGCACCTCAATTGCGGTGCAGGCCGTCGATGAAGATGGCATCTGGTCGGTGCCGGCGATCCTGCGCAACGTGTTGCCTGATTGGCTCAGTCTGACACCGGTGGCGGTGGACGACGTCGTGCAAACGGCCGAAGACACGGCCGTGACGTTTGACGTGCGACTGAACGACCACGACCCGAACGGCGATCCGCTGACGGTGCTGCTGGTCAGCAACCCGGCCCATGGCACGCTGCTGAGCCTGTCAGATGGCAGCCTGCGCTACACGCCGGATGCCAACTACTTCGGTGGCGACAGCTTCAGCTACCGGGTGTCGGATGGTGCGCTGCAGTCGGGGCTGGCCAACGTGAGCCTGACGATTACCTCCGTCAACGATATCCCGACGCTGGCTCCGGTAGCCAACCAAAGCCTGCCCGAGGGAAGCACCTTCAGGCTGACCTTGGCTGGTAGCGATGTGGAGAGCCCGACGCTGACCTATGTACTGGACACCGCGCCAGTGGGTGCCAGCATCGACGCCAACACCGGCGTCATCACCTGGCTGGCCGCAGACGGCCCGGCGCAAGCGCAGTTTGCAGCACACGCCGTGGATGGGCAGGGCGCCGCGTCGGCGGGTGTGCAGTTTGTGGTGAACGTAAGCAACGTGGCACCGGTGCTCACGGTAGATGCGGTACAGCAGGTCTACGTGGGTGACACACTGGCACTCAGCTTGTCCGCCACGGACGTCGGACGCGACACCATCAGCCAGTGGCGCATTGATTGGGGCGATGGCACGCAAAGCACGCTTGCTGGCACCGCAACCCAGGCTACCCATGTGTTCTCCGTGGCGCAAACCGGTGCCCGCATTCAGGTAACAGCAGTCGATGAAGACGGTGTGTGGACGGCACCCGTGCTGGTGCGCACCATCCTGTCGCGCGTGGTCACTCCGCCACCGGGCGACGAGCATGAATCTGAGCATGCACAGCAGGAGCAGGAGCAGGAACACGAGAAGGAAAAAGAGAAAGAGCGTGAGACCGAAGCAAGCCGCGGTGGACATGGCAATGACAACGATTTCCATCAGCCAGCCGGCTTTGGCGACAACGGCATGCCACGCTACAGCACGCGCTTTGACGATAGCCGCCGCAATGCGTCGGTTCACATGGTCGAGCAATCGCAAAACCGGCCCGAACGCAATCTCGCACCCGTCTCCACCGAGATCCGCGTGGCCCAGGCCGCACCGCGCACCGAGCAACAAAAGCCAGCCTTGCAGGTGCGCAATGTGGTGCTCACCGATCGCGGTCTGCGCGTGCGCTTCAACCAGGCGATTGATGCGCGCAAATTGCAACCCGATGGGCTGGTGGTGTTGCGTGGTGATGAACCGGTGCGTGGCAAATTGGTTCCCGACCCGGATGGTGAAGGCTTCCGCTTCGAGGCCGCCGATGGCAGCATGGAGCCGGGTGAATACCGGGTCGTGCTCAAGGCCGAATCGGGTGCCTTCGTGACGCCGGATGGCATCCGTCTGGATGGCGATGGCGATGGCGTTTCGGGTGGCGATTTCCGGGGCCAGGCGCGCGTCAACAAGACCACGGCGCAGGGCACCGATCCGATGGAGAACGGTGCCGGGCAAGGGGCCTCGGTAGCGCCGACACCAGAAGGCGACCTGCTCTTCAACGGAGGCATTGGCGGCGCACTCAGCCTGGCGATTGGTCAGCAGTCGCTGCTGGGTCGTGCGCGCGGCGGACGGCGCAACCTGTTCGCCCAGGCCTGGGAGCCGGTGCGCCTGCGTGAGGCCGCAGCGGATGATCTTGATTTCGCAATTCAATCGGTATTGCCTGCAGCCGACGCGGGCACCGTCAACAACACACAAGCAAACAACTGGGAGATTCGACTGTGAATGAATTCAAGCGGATGCGCTGCGCCATGAAACCCTACGCGGCCGTCTGGTCGGCACGCAACACGACGCAGCTCTGCTTGGCGGGCCTGTTGTGTCTGGGCTTAGCGGCCCAGGCGCAAACCGCGCGGCTGGGAGATATTCTGGATATGGCGCGCACCACCGACGCCCAATTTGCGGCAGCCGTCGCAACGGCCAAATCAGCGCGCGAAAAGTTGCCACAGGCGCTGGCCGGCCTGCGACCCAACGTCAACCTGACCTACAACCAGAAGAACAACGAGGACAACTCGACCGCGTACTCCGGAACGTTGAACTATGAAGCCAGCAGCACCCTGCTGAGCCTGAATCAGCCGCTCTACCGGCCGGTGAATTTTGCCAACCGCGATCAGGCCGAGTTTCAGGTGCAACTGGCCGATCAGCAATTGGCCCTGGCCGAGCAGGACTTGCTGTTGCGGGTCGCGCGCGGCTACTTTGATGTGCTGCAGGCGCAGGACGATTTGGCCGCTGCCACGGCGCAAAAAGATGCCTTGGTGCAACAGTTGGCCCAGGCCAAACGCAGTTTTGAAGTCGGTACCGTGCCGGTGACGGATTTCAATGAAGCGCAATCCCGGCACGACTTGGCGGTGGCCCAGGAAATTGCCTCGCGCAATGACCTGGAGGGCAAGAAGAATGTGCTGGAAAAGTCACTGGCAAAACCGCTTCCACCCTTGGCGCGTCTGACGGCGCAGGCCAACACCGAGTTGCTCAGCGATGAAGACCAGCGTGCCCTGATGCAGCGTGCCGCACAAACCGCCTTGCAGGTGGCGATTGCCCATAGCGCGCTGCGCGTGGCCGAACGTGAAGTGGCCAAGCGGGATGCGGCGCATTTGCCGACACTCGATTTGGTGCTGGCCGCGCGCAACGATACCGGTGTCAATGCCACGCCGTTTGGTAGCAGCCAGACGCGCCAGTCCAGCATCGGCGTGGAACTCGCGGTCCCGATCTACCAGGGTGGCGCCCTGACTTCGCGCACCCGGGAAGCGGTGGCTGACCAGCAGCGCGCCGAACAGGAGCTCAGCAATGCCCAGCGCCAGGCAGAACTCGATGCCCGTCAGGCCTTGCTCGGGGTCCAGTCCGGCAGCGCCTTGACGCGCGCCCTGCGCCAGGCGCTGACGTCCAGCGAGACGCAACTCAAAAGTACCCAGCGCGGCCTGCAGGTGGGCGTGCGCACGCGGGTCGATGTGTTGAATGCCGAGCAGCAGGTCTATGCCACGCGCAAAGATCTGGCGGCGGCGCGCTACCGCACGCTGGTCTCGGCTTTGCAGCTCAAGGCGGCGGCTGGCGCATTGCAGGATACCGATGTGCGCGCCATGGATGCGTTGTTGGCAGAATAGCGTCAACATGCATCTTTCGAACCTCTGCCCATGGCCTATGTGACGGACCACCCGCCGCAGAGCCCCACCCCATCCGGCCACCCCTCACTCTGGTCTGCACTGGCCGAGGCGCAGACTGCCGACCAGATGTGCCGCGCCTGGCTGGCCTTGTTGTGCACCGGGCTGCTGCAAGCGGATTCGGGTTTGTTGCTGTTGTTGCAGCCGGACGGTGCTTTTGTGCCGGTGGCCGCCCATCCCCTGGCACGCGACCTGAGTCATTTGCGTGAGGTGGCGACGGACGCTTTGCGCAGCCGCAATGCCGCGGTGCTGCACGACCCGCAGGGCGCCGTGCAACTGGCTTTCCCATTGCTGGCCGCCGATGGCGTGCAAGGTGCCGTGGTGTTGCAGTTTGCGCGCGCCACAGAGGCTGAACTGGACGCGGCCAGGCAGCACATCCGCTGGGGTGCAGGCTGGTTGGTCGGCCTGCTGCACCAGCGCGCGCTGGCTTTGCAGGAGCAGCGCCTGCACCAGGGTGGCATGTTGCTGGACACCTTGCTCAGCGTGTTGGCAGAGCGCAGCCCGCGTGAAGCGGCGCTGGCGTTGGTGAACAGCCTGGGGCGCGAGTTCAACAGCCAGCAGGTGCACCTGTCCTGGCTGGAAGGACAGACGCTCAACCGCCAGGCGCTTAGCCACGCCGCCTGGTTCGTGGAAAAAGCCCATTTGCTGTTGCTTGCCAGCCAGGCCATGCACGAGGCAATCGACCAGAGCAGTTGCCTGGTCTGGCCGCTGCCGGGCAATGCAGAGCAAGACAACACCAGCGTTCAAAAAGTGCGCGCGGCGCACCAGCGCTACGCGGAAGAATGCGGGGCCAAAGCACTGATCAGTTTGCCTTTGCTGCATGAAGGCCTGCCAGTGGGGGCGCTGCTGCTGGAGCGCAGCACCGCGTTTACGCCGGGTGAAGTGGCCTATCTCGAGCGCCTGGCGTTGGGCCTGGCACCCGGTTTGGTGCTGCACCGCCAAGCCCATGAAAGCGCCACCCGGCGCGTCCTGCGCGCGGGCCGCGATGCCGCGGCGCTGGTGTTTGGCCCACGCTATCCGGCGCTGAAGCTGGGTGCTGCCGTGCTCGGCGTGCTGCTGCTGTTGCTGGCCGTGGTGCCGGTGCCCTTTCGCATTGCCTCGCAGGCGCTGGTCGAGGGCTCCGTGCAGCGCGCAGCGGTGGTTCCTTTTGCCGGCTATCTGCGCGCCGCACCGGCGCGTGCGGGTGACATTGTCAAGGCTGGACAGGTGCTGGCCGTGCTGGATGACCGGGACCTCAAGCTGGAACAATCGCGCTGGGCTTCCGAGCTGGAAGTGGCGCTGCGCAAAGAGCGCGAGGCCATGGCCGCAGGCAATGCGGTGGATCAGCGCCTGGCCGGCGCGCAAGCCAATCAGGCCCGCGCCCAACTCGACCTGGCCCAGTCCAAGCTGGAGCGCGTCACCATCACGGCGCCTTTTGATGGCACCGTGGTCAAGGGCGATTTATCGCAACAACTGGGCTCGCCGCTGGAGCAGGGCAAGGTGCTGTTCGAACTGGCGCCGCTCGATGCATGGCGCGTAATACTCAAGGTGGACGAACGCGATATTGACCATGTGCGGGTGGGCGCCAAGGGGGAGCTGGTGCTAGCCAGCCTGCCCGGGCAGGCGCTGGCCTTCACGGTGCGCAAGCTGACACCGGTGGCGGTGGCCGAGGACGGCCGCAACCACTTCCGGGTTGAGGCCGAGTTGGGCCAGTCCGCGCCCCGGTTGAGCCCCAACATGGAAGGCGTTGGCAAGGTCGACGCCGGGCAGGCCAGCCCCTTGTGGATCTGGACGCGCCCCTTGCTGGACTGGATGCGCCTGGCCTGGTGGAAGCTGTTGCCATGAGCCGCCCGGTGCT
>CAIQEX010000478.1 GCA_903870955.1 uncultured beta proteobacterium | reverse complement strand
CATCGTCGGTACCTCGCACGCCTACACAGCCCACTACGGAGCAACACTGGCGCAGGGTCGTTTGTGGGATACCTCCATGCAGGTGGTCGTTGGCTCCATCGTCGCAAAAAAGCTGGGGATACAGGTGGGCAACACCTTTGTTGGTTCACATGGCCTAGGCGCTGGCGGGCACTTGCACGGTGACAACCCCTATACCGTGGTCGGCATCCTGAAGCCAAGTGGCACTGTGATCGATCGATTGATCGTGACAGACACCGCCTCAGTTTGGAAGGTACATGAGGACTACACCGCCGTAGACGATGAGGACCGCAAAATCATGGAAGATGAGCGGGAAGTCACCATGGCGCTCATCAAGTACAAAACGCCCTTAGCCGCCATGAGCTTTCCGCGCATGGTCAACACCACCACTGAGATGCAGGCTGCTGCACCCGCCGTTGAAATTTCTCGCTTGCTCAATATGCTTGGCATTGGGACCGATGTGTTGCGGGCCTTTGCCGGCGTGCTACTGCTAACGGCGGGCTTGAGCGTGTTTATCGCACTGTGGAGTGCTGTGCGAGAACGACGCTCCGATCTGGCTCTGCTACGGATGCTAGGTGCACCACCGGCCAAGATCGCTGCTCTGCTGATGGGCGAGGCGCTTTGGCTCGGAGTATTGTCCGCAGCCATTGGTGTCGCTGGTGGTCAAGCCTTGACGGCACTGATTGGCTGGATGCTGCAGTTGGACAACTCTCTGCTGATCGGCGGGCTGGTCTGGCCGCTGGAATTGCTTTGGGTCCCGGCACTGGCATGCGCCGTTTCTCTGGCGGCTGCCATTTTGCCCGCAGTCGGTGCGTACCGTGTCAGCGTGTTGGAACTTCTTCAATCAAGGTGAATCTATGAAAACATGGTTTTTGACTTTTACAGCCCTGGCTCTGGGTGCTCAAGTTTTCGCAGCAACCGCGCCTGCACTCAACCAGGAAACACTGGATGACATTGCTAAACACGAGGCCATAGCTGCGGCGCACAATACTGCAGCCAAATGCCTTCGCGAAGGCAAGCCCGATGCGGTGTGCGAAGGCGCCTTGCTGGCTGCGTGCAAGGGCATTGCGATTGGCAAGTTCTGCGGCATGAAACACTGAATTTCAGGCGGAGTAACTAATATGAAATCCAAAGCAATCATCTTTTCACTGATGGTATCCATAGCGTCTATGGGGGTACATGCACAACTGAGCTCTCCATTGGCTGACGGCGGAATACCCATGGGAACTGGCGCGGGCTACCACAGTCCGAACAGCCCATTTGCGCCACTGGAGGACCGCGCAGACGTTCTGCCCTGGTCCGTGTTGACCGCGACCAAAACCAAGATGGAGAAGAACAAGGTACTGCCAGTGTTCCCAAGTACGATCCAGTCTTTGGATCAAAAGAGCCAGCGCATTCAGGGTTTTATGATGCCACTGGACCCAGGTGAAAAGCAGAAGCACTTTCTGCTGAGCTCAGTTCCGCTTACCTGTGCATTTTGCGTGCCCGGTGGACCGGAAAGCATGGTCGAGGTAAAGACCAAAACACCGGTGAAATACTCACTTGAGGCCGTTGTGGTGGAGGGGAAATTTGCGGTGCTCAAGGATGACCCATATGGGCTTTTCTATCGTGTTACCGATGCCGTTGCGGTGAAATAGAAATCTATTAACTCAGAGCCGAGCTGACGCAACATGTATATATGCGCAATACTTCCGAATGCTCAGCTATTCAATATGAAAATCTCCATCGACAACACCTCGGTCGTCCAGAAAATAGGATGCGGCACGTGAAAGCCATTTGGCCAATCATCGCGCTTATCATAAGCACCAATGCATTTGCATCGGAACTCACTGTGGGCAGTTCCGCACCAGAGATTCAGGCAACACTACTGGACTCCACCGAATCATTTCAACTATCGAAGAAGCGGGGCAAGACGGTGATTGTGAATTTTTGGGCCACATGGTGCGCGCCATGTCGGGCGGAAATGCCTGCCATCCAAACATACTATGACAGGCACAAATCTGAAGGCCTGGAAATTCTGGCCATCAGCATGGACGAAGCCCGTGAATTACCGGAAGTCAAGAAGATTGCACAGCAATTCAGCTTTCAGTTTGCTCTGAAATCTCAGGCCAACGTCAAAAGTTTGGGCCGCATCTGGAGAATGCCAACAACCTTTATCATCGATAAAGACGGTGTACTCAGGAAGAACGGCCATGTGGGTGATGCAGAAATCACTCTGACCGAATTAGAGTACCTGGTTACACCGTTGCTAACAAAGCCCTGAAT
>CAIQEX010000477.1 GCA_903870955.1 uncultured beta proteobacterium | reverse complement strand
GCATCAACGGAATCAGTTCGCGGGCGATGAAGGGGAAGGTGACGAAGATGGTGGCCAGCACGATGCCGGGAATGGCAAACACGATTCGGATGTCGTGCGCTTGCAGCCAGGGGCCAATCCAGCCCTGGGCACCAAACATCAGCACATAGATCAGACCCGCCACCACCGGCGACACCGAGAACGGCAGGTCCACCAGCGTGGTCAAAAAGGCCTTGCCACGGAATTCATATTTTGCAATCGACCAGGCCGCCGCAATGCCGAACACCAGGTTGAGCGGCACCGCAATCGCGGCGGTGATCAGCGTCAGGCGAATCGCGCTCCAGGCATCCGGCTCTTTCAGCGCTTCTAATGCCGCACCGCCGCCCTTGCGCAGGGCCTCGGTAAACACTGCCGCCAGTGGCAGTACCAAAAACAAAAAGATGAAACCCAGTGCGACGCTCAGCAGCGTCCACTTGACCCAGGAGGGCTCGGTCGTGCCGGCCTTGGCCGAGCGTTTGGTGCGGGTATTGCTCATGACGAGGCTCCGTTGCGGCGGCGTTGCCAGGCTTGCAGGGCATTAATCACCAGCAGCAGGATGAAGGAGATGACTAGCAGCACCACAGCCACGGCGGTGGCACCGGCGTAGTCGTATTGCTCGAGTTTGCCGATGATGATCAGCGGCGTGATCTCGGAAATCATGGGCATGTTGCCGGCGATAAAGATCACCGAGCCATATTCCCCGATGGCGCGGGCAAAAGCCATGGCAAAGCCGGTCAGCAGCGCAGGCGCAATGGTCGGAAAAATCACATGCCAAAAGGTCTGCAGCCGCGTTGCACCCAGGCAGGTGGCGGCTTCTTCGAGTTCCTTCTCGGCATCCTCCAGCACCGGCTGCACCGTGCGCACCACAAAGGGCAGGCCAATGAAGATCAGCGCAATCACCACGCCATTGCGGTTAAAGGCCAACTGCACGCCATAGGGTTCCAGCAGCGAACCGATCCAGCCATTGCTGGCCAGCAGGGCGGTGAGCGAAATGCCGGCCACCGCCGTGGGCAGGGCAAACGGCAGGTCCACCAGCGCGTCGATGATCTTCTTGCCGGGGAAGGTGTAGCGCACCAGCACCCAGGCCACCAGCAGACCAAACACCGCGTTCACCGTGGCCGCAATCAGCGAGGCACCAAAAGTCAGGCGGTACGACGCCATCACCCGCGGGCTGGTGACGGCCAGCACGAACTGGTCCCAGGTCAGGGTAAAGGTTTTGAAGATCAGGGCCGAGAGCGGGATCAGCACGATCACGCTCAAGTAAAACAGCGTGTAGCCCAGGGTCAGTTTGAAGCCGGGGAGTACGCGTTTGGGCGCACGCCGCGTCCTGGGCGCCAGGTTAGACCCGGCGCCGTCCATTGCAATCGCGCTCACTTACTTCACCGTGTAGAGCTTGTCGAACTGGCCACCGTCATTGAAGTGCACCTTCTGCGCTTCTGCCAGGGAACCAAACAGTTCCTCCACCGTGAAGAGCTGAATCGGCTTGAAGGTGGCGGCGTACTTTTTCAGGATGGCCGGGTTGATGGGGCGCAGTGCGTGCTTGGCGGCAATCTCCTGCGCCTCATCGGTGTAGAGGTAGCTCAGGTAGGCTTTGGCGACGTCGGCGGTGCCCTTCTTGGCCACGGTGCGCTCCACCACAGCCACCGGGTTTTCAGCCACGATGCTGACCGACGGGTGCACGGCATCCACCTTGCCGGTGCCGAATTCGCGGTCCACGGAAACCACTTCCGATTCAAAGGTGATCAGCACGTCACCAATATTGCGTTGCAAAAAGATCGTGGTGGCATCGCGCCCACCCTTGGCCAGCACGGGCACGTTTTTGTACAGCTTGCCGACAAACTCGGCGGCTTGCGCGTCGCTACCGCCCTTTTTGCGTGCGTAGCCCCAGGCCGCCAGATAGGCCATGCGGCCGTTGCCGCCGGTCTTGGGGTTGACGACCACCACCTGAATGCCGGGCTTGATCAGGTCGTCCCAATCCTTGATGCCCTTGGGGTTGCCTTCACGCGTCAGAAACAGCATCGTGCTGGAGGTGGGTGAGGCGTTGTGCGGGAAGCGCGTCTTCCAGTCCTTGGCGACTGCCCCGGTACCCGCCAGAAAGTCGACGTCGGTGGTGGTGTTCATGGTCACCACATCGGCGTCCAGGCCGTCGTTCACGGCACGTGCCTGGGCCCTCGAGCCGCCGTGCGACTGGTCAATCTTGATGTCTTTGCCGGTGCTTTTCTTGTAGCTGGCGATGAAGGAGGCGTTGACGTCCTTGTAAAACTCGCGCGATACGTCGTAAGACGCATTGAGCAGTGTTTGTGCGGATGCCAGATGGCTGGCGCTGAGGGCCAGCGCAGCGAGAACCAACGAGAGTTTGTGTTTGAGTTGCATAGCGGCCTGAAGTGGTTTTGCGCGAGGCGTTGCTACGCCTTGCAGACGCGCGATTGTGCCCATGGTTGCCGCAAAGCCCAACAAACCATTGGTTGTTTGGTTATGCGTCTGACTTCTAAAGCGAGGCTGCCTATATGCAATTCCTGGCCGCGCCTCCTTTAGCCCTAGCCAAACAATGCACCACGCGCCGCATCGGTGATGGCGACCACGCAGGGGTGGGTGATGCGCTTTTCCACGGACACGGCGTAAAACTCTTCCCGCAATTCGTCGCTGCGGCCAATCACCTCGACACCAAATTGTTGGGCCGTTTCCGTTTCGACCACGCTGGGCGCCATGAACACGCCGCGTCCTTCGCGTCCGAAGGCCGTCATCAGCGCACCGTCATCAAACTCGCCAACGATGTGCGGCACAACGCCATAGCGCGTCAACCAACCTTCAAGCTGTTGACGCACAGACGCCAGGGCGCCTTGAATCAGCAGGGGTTGGCCGTTCAGGCATTTTGGGAATTCTCCCGACAACTGCGCCTTTAGCGACGCTGTGCAGAAGAAGCTCATGGCAGTTCCGCCCAAGGAGTGGTTAAAAGCGCGCACGCTCAGGCGCCGCGACATGGGCTCGTCGGCAATCACCAGATCCAGGCGGTTCAGCGCCAACTGCGCCAGCAGATCAGGGAACTTGCCTTCGCTGCAAATCAGCCGCACCGGCTCGGCGATGGCCAGGGCCGGCTCCAGCAGCCGGTAGGCAATCGACTTGGTCACCGAATCCGCCACCCCCACCTTGAACTCCAGCACCTTCTGGCCGCCACCGGCTGCACGCACCGCGCTTTCGAGTTCAGCGCCCAGGGCGAAGATCTGGTCGGCATAGCCCAACGCCAGACGGCCGTCCTCCGTCCGTTCCAGGTTGCGGCCGGACTTTTTGAACAACCGGCGGCCCAGCCAATCCTCCAGCAGTTTGATCTGCCCGGAGAGGGTATGCGGCGTGGTGTGCAGTTGTTCGCCAGCGCGCATCACGCCACCGGCTTTGGCGGTGACCCAAAAATACATCAGGTGTTTGTAATTCATCGCATAAATCGAAGTGAAATTGTTTAATTATCGACTTTTCACGAAGCATTGTCGCGCCTACATTCATGTCTCAGCAGCGCCTTCGCGCTGTATTCAGGAGTAAATACCATGCGACTCAGTACCCGTGGACGTTTTGCCATCACCGCCATGATCGACCTTGCCTTGCGTGAAAAAGGCTACCCCGTGCCCCTGTCCGACCTGGCCTTGCGGCATAGCATTTCCTTGTCTTACCTGGAGCAGGTGTTTGCCAAGCTGCGCCATGCCAGTCTGGTCGAGAGCACCCGTGGCCCCGGTGGCGGTTATGCGCTGGGTTTCAGGGGTGACAGCATCACCGTGGCGGACATCATTGCGGCCATCGACGAAGGTGGCAATGGTTCGGGTGCCAGCAAAGGACGGGTTGGCGTTATTGATACCCAGGCTTTGTGGGACTCGCTCAACACAGCGGTGTTCGAACACATGAAGACCATCACGCTCAAGAGTCTGGCGGACGCCCAGCGCGCCAGTGGTTTCCAGGTGAAGGAACGCCGCAAGGTCACCAAAGGGGTGCTGGCGGCTCCGGTTCGCCAGACGCCAATGCCCCGCGTGCCCAATTCCGTTTTCGCACTGGGACAAGCCATGGGCCTCTAGTTGTTGCGAGTTGTTGTGATATGGCCCGTAATTTGCATATTCGTTTTCGGTACGTTTCATTTCGTTTGATAGTTGTCAAAATGTAGTGATATCGTGGCGAACAAAATGTAAGCATTCGGTAAATATCAATCAGAGGAGTGACCACCATGGCAACGACCAAAAAACCCGCAGCCGCTGCACCTGAGAAAGCAGCGCCTGCAGTCAGCGCCAAG
>CAIQEX010000476.1 GCA_903870955.1 uncultured beta proteobacterium | reverse complement strand
CTGGCGGCCATCCATGCACAAAAACAGTTGCCGCTACTTCAGGGGCAACAGGGCACCTATTTCTGCGGCGCCTGGGCCGGTTACGGCTTTCACGAAGATGGCCTGGCCTCGGGCCTGGATGTGGCCCACCGCCTTGGCCGCATTCTGGGTCAATCACAACGCTTGGCCGCATGAAACCGCCCGCCCAGCCGGCCGATACCCTTAGCCTTCCGAGTGAAGCGCTGATCGGCTTTGGCCAGGTGCGCCACCGCCGCCTGAAACCAGTGGGCAACGCCTTCGCCTATGGCACCTACTTTCTATTGCTCCCGCTGCGCAGCCTGCAGAAAAATGGTCCCGGCTACCTGGCACGCAACCGACGCGCGTGGCTGAGCTTTTACGACCGTGACCACGGCGACGCCCGTGGCCCGGAACAGGGCGGTGCGCTGGCATGGCTGGATGAATTGCTGCAAGCCCAAGGCATAACCGACGCCACTGGCGAAGTCTGGCTGCACACCTATCCGCGCGTACTCGGCTTCACCTTTAAACCGGTGAGCTTCTGGTATTGCCACCGACCGGATGGCAGCCTGCGGGCCGTGCTGGCCGAGGTCAACAACACCTTTGGCCAGCGCCACTGCTACCTGCTGGACCAACCCGCCTATGGCCGGGAATTGCGTGCCGACAAGGTGTTCTCTGTCTCTCCGTTTTGCCAGGTTGAGGGCAGTTACCGCTTTCGTTTCATGCTCACACCCGACCTGCGCCGCACCGTGGCACGCATTGACTATGACGATGCACAAGGCCCCCTGATTGAGACCAGCGTCAGCGGCGCGCTTCAGCCGCTGGCCGCGGCCAGTGTGCGTCGCGCTTTGCTGCATTACCCCGCCATGACCTGGAACGTGCTGGCCCGCATCCATTGGCAGGCCTTGAAACTGTGGGTCAAGCGCGTGCCATTTATTGGCAAAGGCCCGCTGCCCTCGGCCTTTGTAACCCGTTAGAGCCCCGTTATCCCGCCAACCTTGAGCGCCGCCCCTATGAACACCAACACCCTAGGTAACACCTCCAGCGAAAGTTTCACTTTGCCGCCCGGAACACCGGCCGCAGCGCGCACGGTCTTCAAAATGCTGCAAGGCTTGCGCCATGGCAGCCTGACGGTGCAACTTCCAAACGGCAGCATGCAGCGCTTTGGTGGCGAGGCCCTGCCCCACGCGACGCTGGCGCTTCACAACTGGAACGTCTGCTCCGCCGCGCTCAAATCCGGCGACATCGGTTTTGCAGAGAGCTATATCGCCGGGGACTGGAGCACGCCCAACCTGACCGAACTGCTGCGCGTCATCGTCAAGAACCGGACCGAGATCGAGTCGGTCATTTTCGGCAGCTGGGCTGGGCGTCTGTTCTACCGCATCAAGCACCTGCTGCATCGCAATACGCGCGCCAATAGCCAGAAGAACATTCACGCCCACTACGACCTGGGCAACGGTTTTTATGGACTGTGGCTGGACCCGACCATGAATTACTCGAGCGCCCTTTTTAACGGCGATAGGGCGCAATCCACGGCTGATGCGCAGTATGCCAAGGTGCGGCGTGCCCTGACCGAGGCGGCAGTCAAACCCGGCGACCGGGTGCTCGAAATCGGTTGCGGTTGGGGAGCGCTGGCGGAAATGGCCACCACGGAGATGGGCGCCAACATCACGGGTGTCACGCTGTCCACCGAGCAACTGGCGTATGCCCAAGCCCGCATGCAGCGTCTGGGGGTGGACCACCGTGCCGACCTGCGGCTGCAGGATTACCGTGACATCAATGACGCGCCATTTGACGCCATT
>CAIQEX010000475.1 GCA_903870955.1 uncultured beta proteobacterium | reverse complement strand
GAGCATCAGGTGGTAGCCACCTGGCTTGAGCTCGACCGTTTTTCCCGGAGGCAATTCCAGGCCGCCTGGAACGGCCCGCATGCGTATCACGCCCTCCTCGAGCTTCATCTCGTGGATTTCTGCCAAGCCTGCAACCGGCGTACTGGCTGATACCAGACGCGCGCCGTTTTTTGCCGTGAGGTGCATAAAGGCGCCCGTGGCTTTTTGGCCTGGAACGGTCGCGCGTGCCCAAACCCCGCTGACCTCCACGGTCTGCGCAAAAAGCGGTGCTGTCAGGCCAAACGCCAAACAGGTGGCAAGAACAATCGATGCGGGTTTCATGGGCTGGATATACCTCGGGTAGGGACGCCATTATCTCCACCGGCATGCATGGGCCACACTTTGCAGTCCTTGACCCGCGTCAAAGACATGGGTGCAGTCCCAGGCGCAACATGAATCCACCATTACAAGAAGGTTGACCATGAAACACCTAGACACCTCCACTTTCAAGACCGCCTTACTGGCGCAACGCACATCCTTGATCGAACAGCTCGCGATTCTGCGCGGTGGTTCGGTCGGCCGTGCCGAAGCCTCGACAGAACACTTCTCCACGCGCGATGACACACCGGCTGCGGCCAACTCGGCGCGCGATCTGGAATTTGCGCTGGACGCCCACGACACGGCCGAAATTGCAGCCGTCAATGCGGCACTTGCACGTATTGAGGATGGCAGCTACGGCGAATGTCTGGAGTGCGGCGCACGCATTGCCGAAGCACGCCTGCACGCCGCCCCTGAGGCAGTGCGGTGCATCCATTGCCAGGAAAAGCTCGAAAAAGCCATTCGCATGTAAATTTGCTGCTGCGGCCCTGATACGACATTGATACGACACTGATGTGGGGCTGCGGCGGATGGGGCTCAAGGGCTGCTATCCTGCGCGCTTGCTTTGTCTGCACGCACCATGATGAATTACACCTTTGCCTCAGCCACCATCCTGTTGGTGTTGATCACCGATCCGGTGGGCAATATCCCGATCTTTGCAAACGCCCTGAAGCATGTCGCACCCCAGCGCAGGCCGTGGGTGATTCTGCGCGAGATCCTGATTGCATTTGTGCTGCTGCTGACCTTCATGTTTGTCGGCGAGCGCTTTCTGGAGGTGATGAACCTGTCCGAATTGGCACTGCAAATCGGCGGCGGCGTGATTCTGTTCCTGATTGCCCTGCGCATGGTCTTTCCACCGCCCGAAAGTGTCGACCCCGAGCAGATGGAAGAGCCGCTGATCGTGCCCCTGGCAGTGCCCGCTGTTGCCGGCCCGAGCGCCCTGGCAACCGTTTTGCTGCTGGTGTCGCAACAGCCCGAGCGCCGCCTGGAGTGGATTGCCGCTCTGTGCGTCACCATGCTGGTCAGCGCTGTGGTGCTGGTTTCAGCCGAGCGCATTCAGCGCGTCATTGGTACGCGCTTAGTGGTCGCTGTGGAGCGTTTGATGGGTTTGGTGCTGGTGTCCGTTTCGATTGAAATGATGCTGCGCGGCATCAAGACTTTTGCACTTCAGTTAGCCCACGGCTAGCGGCGTCATTTCCTGCTCGATTGCGCCAAATAGAGATTGCCCGGCGGCATTTTTCATCTCGACGCGCACGGTGTCGCCATAGCGCATGAATTCGGTGGACGCCTGACCGTCCTGCAAAACTTCCATGGCGCGCTTCTCGGCAATGCTGTTGAAACCTGCAGGCCAACTCCATTGGCCTTTCTTCTCCAGTCCGGCATTGCTCACCGGCCCCGCACCCACAATCGTGCCGGCGCGCAACGCCCGGGTCTTCGCCAGATAGGCAATCAGTTGCCCGAAGTGGTAGGTCATGTCGGTACCCGCGTCGCAGTGGCCAACCTTGCGGCCATTCCACGTGCATTGCAGTGGCAGG
>CAIQEX010000474.1 GCA_903870955.1 uncultured beta proteobacterium | reverse complement strand
GGTGTAACCCTCGGGTTGCTTGTGGGTGGTCGGTGCCAGTGTTTGCCGTTCCAGTCGCGGCAGGTCTTTGCGGGTGCATATCAGCGCGGTGGAATTTCTGTGCTCCAGGCCACCGTAACCGTCATGCACGACGTTGAGCATGAACAAATAGTTCTTGAACGGCACGCTGTCCGCGATGTTCTTCAGGTTGCCTGATTCAGCGTGCCAAAAACGGATTTCCGCTTCGCAAATGGCCTGGGTATCCGCTAACAATTTTTTGCTATCAAAACTATCGCCCATTCCGGCCACGACGAAGCGGTGCGGAATGCCAAAAACCTCGAAGCTGCCGCTCCAGAAGTTGCCCATTTCGACCGGGCAATCGACCAAGGCATCGTAGTTGTCGGCGCGGTAGCTGCCGAAGCCTGATTTGGCGATTCGAACCGGTTCCAAGCCCGTGGCAAGCTTCCAATTGGGCGTCTGAGTGGGGGCAAAGACTTCCAGGCCATGCGCCTCTTCCTCGGCACCCGCAACTTTCAGGAAAAGGCTGGTGCCATTGAAAAAGCCCCGGGTGGCATCCAGCCAGGCCGTACGTACCGAACTGTCAAAGGCATAGACCTCGTAACGCACCGTGAGTGCCACGCCGGCTTTGCATTGGACCCGCCAACCGGCCTTGTCACACTGTTCTGCGGGTACCGATTTGCCGGCTTGGGTGCAGCTAAGCCGTTGAAGACTCTTGGCAAATTCCCGCACCAGATAGCTGCCCGGAATCCATACGGGGAGTTGCAGCAGCTGCTCAGCCTGTGGCTGCTCGATGGTCAGCGTGACCTCAAATAGATGACAGTGAGGGTCGGAAATTCTGACTTGGTAACGGATCAGGGGCGTGGCCACCCGCTTGGTTTTCCCCGCGCTCATGACTTGGCGTCGGCCAAGCGCTTTTCGATCTGCTTCGCGTCAATCGCTCCGGGCACGCGTGAACCATCCACAAAAATCAATGTGGGTGTACCGTTAATTTTAAAATTACGTCCCAGCTCCACGTTGCGCTTCAGTGCATTGGTGTCACAAATCGGAACTGTGCTTGGAATGGTTTGCTCGCGCACCATCCAGTCCTGCCAGACTTGCCCGCGATCCTTGGCACACCAGATGGCCTCGGACTTTTTGTTGGAATCGGGACCCAGAATCGGGTACAGGAACATGTACACCGTGACGTTATTGATGGTCTGCAGATCACGCTCGAAGCGCTTGCAATAGCCGCAGTTTGGGTCCTCAAATACAGCCAGCTTGCGCTCACCATTGCCTCGCACGATGGTGAACGCATCCTTGAAGGGCAGGGCATCAAACTTGACGGCCGTGAGCTTGTCGACCCGCTCTTCAGTCAAGTTGCGCTTTTGCTTGGTGTCGTACAGATTGCCCACGACCAGAAAGTCGCCCTGGGAATCGGTGTAGTAGATCTCAGTGCCATTGATACGCAGCTCATACAGGCCCGGCATGGGTGCCTTGCTGATTTCATCAATGGCTTTGAGTTCGGGGTAACGCTGCGCAATGTTTTTTCGGATGACAGCTTCTTGCGCGAAACATGCCCCGGCGATTGCCAGCGCTGCTATGGCAAGGCAGAAACGACGAAATGGGACGGTATTCATGGGGTACTTTCTGTTCACAAGTGTGGGCTTTCAGGGGATGCCTGAAGTGCGATGCGTGGTGCCCATGGCGCGGTCTGTAACCCAACGCTTCAAGGGACCACTGCGCTCAAAGCCGAGCATACCTATTTTGCGTAAAGCTTGCCACGCCGGGTGCTGCTGCCCAAAGAGCTGTTGCAAGGCGTCACCCGAACCTCCGACCACCGCGAAGTCGGCTTTTCGGGCCCGCTCATACGCACGCAGCAGTTTCAGGTCGCCCACGCTACGCCAGTAGGCCCGGTGGTCCAGTATTTTTACCAGTTCAGCCACGTCGCCCAGACCTAGATTGAGGCCTTGCCCGGCCAGTGGATGAACGTTGTGCGCGGCGTCACCGGCTAAAACCCAGCTGGCACCGTCTTTGGTGCCGACCCAGCGCTGGGCTTGTGCTGCTTGAAGCGGCCATGTCTTGCGCTCGCCGCTGAGTTCCATGCTGCCCAACGCATGTTGACTTGCGCTTTCCAATTCAGCGCAAAAGTCTTCGGGCGTCAGGTTTTGCAGGAGTTGGGCGCGCTCGGGGCTGACCGACCAGACCAGTGCACAAAGGTGTCCGTTGGGACCTTCCAAAGGCAATAAGGCCAGAATGTTGCCGTCGTCAAACCATTGGCGCGCTACTTGGCCGTGACCGATGGAACAGCGCACGCGCGTTGCCAACGCCCATTGCGCATAGGGCTTGACTTCAAAATTCACACCGTATTCTTGACGCGTCTTGCTGGCGCGACCCTCGCAAACCACCGTGAGTTCCGCCTTGGTCGGTTGCTCCACCATGTCGATCAAAGGTTGGAAGCGCACGGCCTCCTTTAGTAAATTTTCCAGAATCGGCACATCGACAATCCAGTTCAGCGCCGGTACACCTTGTTGCGCAGCGTCGAATACCAGGGGCTCACCTTGATCACCCTGCACCTGCATTTGGGTCACCGGCGTGGCATGTGCCTCTGCAGGCCAACAGCGAATGGCCTCCAGCAGAGTGCGCGAGGCTGGGCTTAGCGCATAGGCGCGTACATCAGAGTGCGCCAAGTTGCTATGGGGGTCCTGATCCACCAGCGCCACGCGTAGCCGTTTAGCAGCCAGATGCAGCGCCAGGCTTCGCCCCACAATACCTGCGCCGCGGATACATACATCATAGGTTTTTGCCATATGGCCATTGTAGGAGGCCGACGGAATGCCCTCTTCAGGAAGGGGCTGGCATTCGGGGGCGTAGTCAGTTCAGCCCGTTATGGGCTTGCATGGAATTCAAAGCCGCCTTGGCTTGCGGGTAGATCATCGACTCTTCGCATTCGATGTGGTAGCTGCACAAGTCGTGAAATAGTTTGACCGTCTTGGACAGTTTTCCCAAGGCAATTTCTTCGGACCCATTACCAATGGTCTTCAGCACCGGTGAAAGGTCCAGCCAATACTTCTCGATCCAAAAGTGGTCCTCAATCAAATCCCGAACCTTTGCTACAGTTTCCGGGTCATCACTAAGCAACAGACTTGGGAAAACCACATCCTCTTCCATGGCGTGGTGATTTTTGGCCGTTGAGGAGAAGAAGACTTCGATCGCTTCAGCCTTTTTGCGGTCATCGGGGGTCAAATTTCCTTGCGAAATTCGCTCTAGCAGGACAGCCAGTTCGTCCAGATGAAACTGAATCTTTATGTGACAGGAATCAAGGGCTTCAAACGATCTAAACCGGCTAAATGCAGACATATCGACCCCACCTTCATATTCGTAAGCTCGAATTCTCTTTCCCAAAGTTTGCGCCCGAGTTGATCATGGTCAACGGTTAAACACCTAACAATGCAGATTCAGACCAATCCCTGGCTTCTTCCATGCTTTGGAGCAGACCCACATTGAGATTGGTGCGCGCGGAAAACTCTTTGACCAATTGGTCCATCACGTCACTGTCGGTCACCACGCAGGCCCTGATATTCGGGTTGGTGTACCGGGCACCCAATTCTTGCGCAAGCAATTGGGTCATGTTTACGTCCGAAAAATCAAATTCAGTTACGCGACCCATGTCATGAATCGCATACTTGAACGAGGGGTAGTCCGGATGCCGGTGAATGGTCAACACGGCGGCCATGAATTCTTTAAAACACACGGTCCCGGTGTAGGCGACACAGGTGCCTCTTTTTTCCCACACGATCGAATAGCTCATAAATATTTTTCTTGTTCAGCCAAGCAGAACAATTTGAATAGCGATACACAGTTTTAGCACTGACCCGGACGAAAAACATCACCCGAACGGGTGATTTATCGCGAATCGAGCACGAAAAACGGCTCGATAGGGAAGTGCCCTGTTCCGCCGTGAACGTGAATAGGTAAACCGGCTGCGGCGGGGCGGTGATTCGCTGATAAGTACAATCAGCGCCTACTCCCCAGGGCTATGCCGGAACAAAACTTTGCTGCAAAGCCGGGTTCTGGACAGGATGACGCTAACGTCTACAAGAACGGCAGATTGCAGGTTTGGCACCTCAACTATGTCCCCGTGTGACGCATTGGTGCCGCTGGGAAAATTGACTTAAAAGGATTTTTATGAAGTGCGGAATTGTTGGCCTGCCCAACGTTGGTAAATCGACCCTGTTCAACGCCCTGACCAAGGCCGGCATTGCGGCGGAGAACTACCCCTTCTGCACCATTGAGCCCAATGTGGGTGTGGTCGAGGTGCCCGATCCTCGTCTGCAGCAACTTGCCGCCATCATTACGCCCGAGCGCATCGTGCCGGCCATCGTGGAGTTTGTGGATATTGCCGGTCTGGTGGCTGGGGCCAGCACGGGTGAAGGTCTGGGCAACAAGTTTCTCTCGCATATTCGCGAGACCGATGCCACCATCAATGTGGTGCGTTGCTTTGAAGATGACAACGTGATCCACGTCGCTGGCAAGGTCGACCCGATTGCAGACATCGAAGTGATTCAGACTGAACTCTGCCTGGCCGATTTGGCGGCAGTGGAAAAAGCCCTGCATCGCGTCACCAAACTCGCGCGTTCCGGCGACAAGGAATCTGCCAAGTTGGTGGGTATTCTGGAGAAGTGCCAGGTAGCACTGGACCAGGCCAAACCCGTGCGCACGATTGACTTCAGCAAGGATGAGCTGCCGTTGTTGAAACAATTCTTTCTGATCACGGCAAAGCCCGCCATGTTTGTGGCCAACGTGGCGGAAGACGGCTTCGAAAACAACCCCATGCTGGACCGTCTGACTGCATTTGCCAATGCGCAGAATGCACCGGTAGTGGCCATCTGCGCCAAGCTCGAAGCTGAGATGTCCGAAATGGACGATGCCGACCGGGACATGTTCCTGGAAGAATTGGGTTTGCATGAACCTGGTTTGAACCGCCTGATTCGCTCAGCCTACAGTCTGCTGGGTCTGCAAACCTATTTCACCGCCGGCGTGAAGGAAGTGCGTGCCTGGACCATCCATGTGGGCGATACCGGCCCGCAAGCCGCTGGCGTGATCCACACGGATTTTGAGAAGGGCTATATCCGTGCCCAGACCATCGCATTCGAGGATTTCATCCACTTCAAGGGCGAGCAGGGCGCCAAGGATGCTGGCAAGATGCGCGCCGAAGGCAAAGACTACGTTGTCAAAGATGGTGACGTGATGAATTTCCTGTTCAGTTCTTAAGTCTTCAGGTCCTTGTCCTTTTCTCCGTATGACCTGCTGGCCCTGGGGGCAGCAGTCTGTTGGGCCTTTACCAGTGTCATGTCGGCCACGCCTGCGCGGCAGTTGGGGGCACTGGCATTTACACGCTGGCGCATGGTCTTGTTGCTGGTGATGTTGTGGCCGGTCGTGCTGGTCACCGGAAGTTGGCAAAGTCTGACGTGGGCTCAGTGCGGGGTTATGGCGTTGAGCGGCTTTATCGGAATTTTTCTGGGCGATACGGCGTTGTTCGCAGCGTTGAATCGCCTGGGTCCGCGCCGTACCAGCGTGCTATTCGCAACCCATGCTTTTTTCAGTGCATTGCTGGGTTACTGGTTTTTGGATGAGCGCATGGGGCTGCAGTCCATAGCGGGTGGATTGCTGGTCATGGGGGGCGTGATGACGGCCACGCTGCTGGGTCGCCACAAGGACGACGCACATGCCTGGGAGTCCAATACCAGCCACTGGGGCACGGGCGTGGCGCTGGGTCTGGCCGCCGCGCTGTGCCAGGCGGTGAGCTCGTTGATTGCCAAGCCCGTCATGGTTAGCGGTGTCGACCCGATAGCGGCGACCGCAGTCCGGGTGAGCGTGACTTGTGTTGCGCAATTTGTACTTTTGTGGTCGGGCTTTGCCGCTGCGCGTGCACAGAATCCCGCCACGCTGCGCACTCTGGTGCATGTCGGGTGGATTGGATTTCTCGGCATGGGGGTGGGTATGAGCCTGATCCTGCTGGCCTTGAAGCATGGCAATGTAGGGCTGGTGGCTATTCTTTCCAGCGTGACCCCCGTGCTGGTGCTGCCTTTGCTGTGGTTGCGGTTAAAGCGTGCACCCGCACCGGGCGCCTGGCTCGGGGCAGGCTTTGCCGTCCTGGGCACGGCGCTGGTGTTGCTGCGTTAACCGCAAACCTATCCCAACAACTGGGTATAGGCGCTGCGGGTTTGGGCTGATACGGAAGCCAGCAACTGGGCATGGGGTGTCCGGTGGCGCGCCATCATGCGTGAACTGGCCATTGCCTTGGAACGACAAAACCACTGGCAACTGTGCTGCAGCAGCAACAATTCCGCCGTCAGGGTAAAGGCCTTGTCCTTTTGCGAAAGTGCCTCTTCGTTGCGTATCAGGGCGTCAATACCCTTGGCGTGAAGGCGCAACAAGGCTCTCAAGTCGGCGCTGGAACCCGGGAACAGCTTGAGGGCAAAAGGCAGACCCAAGGGCAGGGTGCTGAAGCGTGTGGACACAGCATCCAACTTGTCAAATTCCTGCACAAATGCCTGGAGCTGCCCATTGAGCATAATTTCTGCCTGACCCAGCATGTTCCAGACCTGACTGCTGCGCTCTGCATCGTCTTCGCCCAGAGCGCGCAAATAGCCGTCTGCCACCGTTTCCATGAGTTTTTCGACCTGAAATTGGCTCAGCACGGTCGCCAATACGCGGATGCGGAGATGCTGCGCACGGATATTAAGAATCCAGATGGCACCGATGGCCAATGCAAAAAGAAAGACTGGCATTACGAAAAAATTCCCAACAGAGTAGAAGTGAAAACCAAATAGCGAAGAAATTTACCGATGGCCATGTACAGCAAACAGGGCCAAAAAGGCATACACAGCCAGCCAGCCACCGCACACAGAGGGTCACCCACGAGCGGCAGCCATGCCAGCAAACACGCTTTGGGCCCCAATTTCTGAAGCCAGTCCAGCGCGCGTACATGCATGGCCGAGTGGCGGTACTTATCGGCAACTTTGTGGGCTCCATAGCCCATCCACCAGTCGACCGCGCCGCCCAGTGTATTGCCAACTGTGGCCACGCCGATGACTTGCCACAGCAGGTCAGGATTGAGTTTGATCAAGCCGAAGACAACCGGCTCTGAACCCAAGGGCAACAAGGTGGCCGAAATAAAGGACACCACAAACACCGTGCTCAGGCTGTATTGCGGTAGCGCCAACAGGTCAATAAGGTGGTTGATCCAATGTTCCATCTGCTTGGGAGTATAGGAACGAAACAACGCGCCGCCACGCCAATGCCAGATGCTTTGTCTGCTTACAAAATAATTTCAGTTGCTGAAAATTTGGGCAGTTAGAATCCCTACTCGCACCGCGCCAATCGTTTCAACCCTCCCCCTTCGACCGCTTAACAACAATGCACATCGGCCCGTTTGCTTTGGCCAATCAGCTGATGGTTGCGCCCATGGCTGGTGTAACAGACCGGCCATTCCGACAGTTGTGCAAGCGCCTGGGTGCGGGTTATGCGGTCAGTGAAATGGTCACCTCGCGCAAGGATTTGTGGAATACGCTCAAGACTTCGCGCCGCGCCAATCATGAGGGCGAGCCGGGCCCCATCGCCGTGCAGATAGCCGGTACCGAGGCGGCCATGATGGCCGAGGCAGCGCTCTTCAACATCGACCGTGGTGCGCAAATCATCGATATCAACATGGGTTGCCCGGCCAAAAAAGTTTGCAACAAATGGGCTGGTTCAGCTTTGATGCAGGACGAGGGACTGGCTCTGCAAATTATCGAAGCGGTGGTCAATGCCTGCGCCCCGCGCAATGTGCCAGTCACCCTGAAGATGCGTACCGGATGGTGTCAAAGCCACAAAAACGCGGTGTCGATCGCGCGTGACGCCGAGCGGGCCGGCGTGCAAATGGTGGCCGTGCATGGCCGCACGCGTGACCAGGGCTACAAAGGCGCTGCCGAATACGACACCATTGCGGCGGTTAAGGCAGCACTGCGAATCCCAGTGGTAGCCAATGGCGATATTCGAACCCCTGAGCAGGCACGCGATGTTTTGCGCATCACCGGTGCAGACGCGATCATGGTCGGTCGTGCAGCCCAAGGTCGTCCTTGGATCTTCCGCGAGATTGCGCATTTTCTGGATACCGGCGAGTATTTGGCGCCGCCCTTGGTCAGTGAAGTCAAGCGCTTGCTGGTGGCCCATTTGCATGACCATTACAGCCTTTACGACACCTTTATCGGTGTCCGCTCGGCGCGCAAACACATTGGTTGGTATGTCCGGGAATTGCCTGGGGGCGAAGACTTTCGCCAGCAGATGAATGACCTGGATGATTGCGACGCGCAGGTGGCCGCAGTAGAGAACTTTATGGATGGGTTGAACGCGCGTATGGACCGCATTCCGGCGGCCCCTGCGAACGATTGCGATGAAAAAGAAGTGACAGAAAATAAAGAGACAGCATGAGCAAGAAGCATATTGAAGAGACTGTTCGCAGCAGTCTGGAAGTCTATTTCCGCGACCTGCGTGGCACCGAACCAGACAGCCTGCACGAAATGATGGTGCGGATTGTCGAAAAACCCCTTCTGGAAGTGGTGATGGCGCATGCCGACCACAACCAATCCAAGGCGGCCGAATGGCTGGGCCTGAACCGCAACACGTTGCGCAAGAAATTGCTCGAACACAAATTACTCAAATAGAAGGTCCCATGAACGCATTGCTTTCCGTCTCCGACAAAACCGGCATCCTTGAACTGGCGCAGGCCTTGCACGCACAAGGTATCAAGCTTCTCTCGACCGGAGGAACTGCAAAGTTGCTGTCCGACAATGGTCTTCCCGTGACTGAAGTGGCACAGATGACGGGCTTCCCCGAAATGCTGGATGGACGCGTCAAGACATTGCACCCACGCGTGCATGGCGGGCTGTTGGCACGCCGTGATTTGCCCACCCATATGGCGGCGCTGGCTGAGCATCAGATTGACACCATAGACGTGCTGGTGGTCAATCTTTATCCCTTTGAGTCGACCGTGGCCAAACCCGGATGCACGCTCGAAGACGCGATTGAAAACATCGACATTGGCGGTCCGGCCATGGTGCGTAGCGCTGCCAAAAACTGGAAAGATGTTGCCGTGTTGACCGACGCGTCGCAATACGCCACCGTCATTGCCGAACTGAAGGCTGGTGGGGT
>CAIQEX010000473.1 GCA_903870955.1 uncultured beta proteobacterium | reverse complement strand
CTGAGAGTGTGCAAGACCGTCGCTATGTGGTGGTGTTGCAATCCGCGTCAGCAGAGCTGGCAGCGCCGATGCCACGCATACCGGCCGCGTTCCAAAACTACGACGTGTATACCCAGAATAGCGAACGCGCTGGAGTTAAAAGCACAGATTTGGTGATGGGTTTCTTCAAGAGCGAAAAAGACGCCGAGACCGTGCGCAGACGGGCCATGGCCAATTTTCCGGAAGCCCGCGTCCTGAGTGTGGCGAGTTCTGCGCAGCAAGTTGCTCCGGCTACTCCAGCTGTAGCCAATGTCGTTGGAGCGCCCGCGCCCGTGGCCGCAGCGCCCGGACCGCAAACCAAGGTTGAAACCGATGTCGCCGATGCGGATGGACAAGGCGCGGCCCTGCTCGCCAAGGCCCAGGCAGCCTATAACGAGCGCCGTTACCAGGACACCATTGACGCGACCAATCAGGCGCTGATGTTGCCACCCAATCCCTATACACCAGCGGCGCAGGAGTTGATTGGTCAGGCATGGGAGGCATTGAATAACCCGAATAAGGCGCGGGCCGAATACCAGCTGTATCAAAAGCTCTACCCGCAAGGCGAAGCGGCAGGGCGCGTGGCGCAGCGGCTGGCGGCTTTGGGTGCACCCACTGCGGCAGCAAAGAGTGATGCAACGGGTCTCAAGCCTGACAAGAAGCGCTTGAGTGCCACCGGTAGCGTGTCGCAATACTATTACGGCGGTCAGACCAAAACCGACTCACTGGTCAACATTGCCAATGGGATTGATCAAAACACGCTGACCCGCACCAACCAGTCGGTGCTGGTGTCCAGCTGGGATGCCACCGGCCGTTATGAGACGGATGAATCCATTACCAAACTCATCATGCGTGGCTCGCACTCAGACAATCTGGCCGCTGCGAGCTCGCAGACCTCTGCCACCCAGGGATTGATCAGCGCGGCCTATATGGATTACCGCGACATCAAGAGCCGAATGGACTTCCGTGTCGGGCGCCAGTCCGCCATCGGAGGTTCGCTATTCGGTTTGTTTGATGGTGTCTCCATGGCAATGCCGTTTGCGGAACATTACAAGGTCGATGCCATGCTGGGCGTGCCGGCCAATACCCTGGTGAATGCGCCTCAGCAGACCATGGCCGGTGTCATGGTGGAAGCTGACAATTTGTTCGAACATTGGGGCGGCAATCTGTCTCTGGTTGAGCAGACGACGGAAGGCATTTCTGATCGGCGCGCCATTGGTGCCGAAGTGCGCTATTTCGGCGAGACGATGTCGATGTTCACCCAAGTCGACTACGACATCAACTTCAATGAACTCAATGCGTTGACATTGCAGGGCTCCTTCCAGGGACCCTACGACACGACGGTGAGCATGTTGGTCGATCAGCGCAAGGCTCCCTCACTGCAGCTCAGCGATGCGCTGATCAGTCTGGGTGGAACCTCCTTGAAGACCCTCTTGCAAACCCGTAGTTTGGGTGAACTGCAAGGGGCTGCTTTGGCGACGGCTGCAAAGGCTCAGCAGGCGATGGTCAGTTTCTCGCGTGCGCTGTCGCCCAAGTGGCAGGGCTCTATGGATTTCCGTTACAGTGACGTCGGCGCGCTGCCGGCTGTGGGTAACTTTCAGGCCCAACCCGCTACAGGTGCCCAATACAACGTGTCGTTCCAACTCACGGGCTCCAACTTGTATTCCGACCGGGACATCAACGGCTTCAGTCTGAGTCAGATCAGCAGCGACACCACAAATGGTACCCAGCTTGCCTATAACAACCTGACGGGTTTCATGGGAACCAGGATGAGCCTGGAGCCATCGATCCGCTACTACACCCAGACCGATAACACGCAGACCAAGATCAGCCGTATCTCCCCTGGATTGCGCGTGTCCTACAAATTGTCAGACCGCGCCAGCGTGATGGCCGAAGGTATCTACGAGACTTCGCAGAGCGATGGCCTGACTAACCACGAGACCAGTGAGTCTTACTTCTTCTACTTCGGCTACCGCTATGACTTCCAGTAGCCGCAGGTACTTGTGGGTGCTGGCCTTGCTTGCCGCACCTGCAGGTGTGGCTTGGGCCGGTTTGGGGGAAGGTCAGGCATCCATAGAAACCGCTCGGGTGCGCATGAGTGCACGTCACTCGGTGGCGCGCGCGCAGCAATACACCGTTCATGAGTTGAAGTCGGCCAATGGCTCCCTCGTGCAGCAGTTTGTGACCGGCAACGGGCAGGTCTTCGCGGTGCGGTGGAATACGCTGTACAAGCCAGACCTTTCATCTCTGATGGGCACCTCCTTCGGGGACTACAAGGCTGTGGCGAGTCAGGCCGCGCAGAGAGGTGGCATTCAACGCCAGTTTCACCACGAAGGCAGCGATCTGGTGGTGCAGTCTTCGGGTCATTTGCAGGTGTTTTCAGGCTATGCCTATAAGCGCTCCCTGCTTCCCCAAGGCCTGAATCCGAAGTCAATCGGACTTGGTTAATTCGCGCATGAAAAAGATCGTCGGGCGCCTTGCTGCGTTGTGTCTAATTGCGCTTCTCTGGTCTTGCGGTGGAGGCGACTCCACGACCACCACGGTCAGCGGGAGTGGCATCAATAGCCTGGGTCAAAGTCCGCCGGTCACGCTCAACCCGGTGCAGACCGACAACAACTTGTTGGTCACGGTGGAAGACGGACCGCGCGGTTTCAACCTGATACCCAACACCAATATTTTGTACGCCACGGTGAAGGTGTGCTCACCCACGGATACCAGCCAATGCGTGACTATTGACCATGTGCAGGTCGATACCGGTTCGGTAGGACTGAGGATACTGGCGAGCAAGGTCAAATCGCTGAACCTGCCGCCCGTCGAGGTTTCTTCCCGACCCGCGTTCATCACCTCTTTGGGTAAAGTGCCAGCGGCTAACCCGGTGGTCCAAACGTATGAATGCTATCCCTTCGTCATCGGTGGACTTTGGGGTGCCAATGCACAAGCCGTCGTCGGATTGGGTCGGCAAATGACCAGTCCGGTGGCTGTGCATCTCATTGAAGATGAGACCGACCCGCTAAAGGCAATTCAGTCACCTGCCGATTGCACCAACAAAGCCGATGGGAAGATTCTGAGTAGTGCGGGCGCATTGGGTTCTAACGGCATTCTGGGCGTCGGCAGTACCAACATCGACTGTGGCAGCGTCTGCCTGGATGGCAGCTACGCAACCAATAGCAGCTTTGTTCAATACTATGGTTGTCTGCCAGGTGCCATCAGCATCGGAGAGTGCGACACTGCCGCCAAAGTAGACGTCAATTTGCAGGTGTTCAATCCCATTTCGGCATTTATTGACAGCCGGTTCACTAACGGACTGGTGTTGGCAATGCCCGCAGTCAATGACATCGGCGCGGCGAGTGCCAGTGGTGAACTGATTTTTGGCGTGGACAGCATTGCCTCAGGTACCAGCGGTTTGAGCAATAACACCGTACCGTCCAGCACCAATAAGATTATGTTGGGGACCGACCCCCTCAACATCCATTCCTACCTCAACATAACGACCCAGTTATTTCGCGGTTCGACGACGCAGATTTACACCGGTAGTTATCTGGATACGGGTACCAATGGCCTGTTCTTTAACGACAACTCCGGTACGCCGATACCCAATTGTGGTGGTGCAGGTGCGAATGTCGCTGCCTGGTATTGCCCCACGAACCCGGGCAAGTTGACTTTGAATGCCGCGTTGACAGACGGGGGCAGCACCTTCCTGAATCGCGTTGATCTGCAATTTCAGGTGGGCAATGCCGAGGCACTGTTTTCAACCAGCAATACGGCGTTTAGCAATGCCGCGGGAACTGCCCCGGGAAGTTCTACGGACTTTGCTTGGGGCATGCCATTTTTCTACGGAAAACGGGTTTACATGTCGATTTGGGATATCACGGTTTCTGGTAGCGCCACACCCTGGGTTACCTGGGTCGGCATTTAAGAAATCCGTAATCCATTTTTTGCATCATGGCAGGGCGTTTACCTGTGCTTACAAGCACCTCAACCGGAATTGTCCGAGGTCAATCCGGTGTACTGAGGGTAAGCGATAATAGGTTCCCCACTTGAGCCTGTCGCGGCGCGACTGGTGGCACCGAAAACTGACAACTGACGACAGGCGTGGTTCATCTTTTACCTTGGCTGAAATTTGACTTTTCATAATGAACAAGGCACGGGCATTCGTGCCCAGGACCTCACTGTTCGCCGGGGCACCGAAGTTCTTTTCAAAGCACTGAGTTTTGAACTGCAAGCGGGCCAACTGGTGTGGTTGCGCGGTTCCAACGGCAGTGGCAAGACCAGCCTGCTGCGGGTCATCGCGGGCCTGTCACGGCCGGATGGCGGCCAGTTGAGCTGGAACGCCGAGCCCCTTGCCAAGTCCACCGAATACCAATCCAAACTGGTTTATATGGGTCACGCCAATGCGCTCAAGGACGACTTGACCGCGCTGGAAGCCCTGCAGTTTCTCACCACTGTTCATGGCCGCCCGTGTTCGCAAGAGCGCATGGAAACCGCGCTGCGCCGTATGGGCGTGTTTCACCGCCGCAAGTTGCCGGTTCGTATGCTGTCTCAAGGGCAGCGCCGACGCGTCGCACTGGCCCGTCTGGCATTGGAAGAAAAACCCGGTTTCTGGGTTCTGGATGAACCGTTTGACGCGCTCGACGACGCCGGTCTGGGCTTGGTGCAGGAGCTGTTCTGCGAGAACGCGCGGCGTGGTGGCACGGTGTTGTTCACCAGCCATATCCGGGTGCAACCCGAAGGCTTGCCCTTGATGGAACTCATGCTCCAAGGGACGCGTGCGTGATGAGCGCAGCGCAGGGCCGCCCCAAGCAAGCTCGCACCGCAGTGCGAAGCACGGAGGTTTCTCCATGACCTCAGCAAGCCCGATGATGGCAATCCTCGTGCGTGACCTGCGGCTGGCCAGCCGACGTCCGGCAGAGGCATTGTTGCCCGTGGTGTTCTTTGTCGTGGCGGCCAGCCTGTTCCCATTGGGTGTCGGGCCCGAGGCGGCCACGCTGAAGCAGATCGCGCCGGGCATCGTCTGGGTCTGTGCGCTGTTGTCCTCCATGCTTTCGCTCAACTCCATGTACGCCAGCGATTATTCGGATGGCTCGCTGGAGCAAATGCTGATCTCTCATTTATCCGGCATCGAACTGGCTGCGGCCAAGTGCATCGCCCACTGGCTGATGACGGGTGTGCCCCTGTTGCTGGTGTCGCCTTTGTTGGGCCTCCTGTTTGGCTTGCCGTGGGATTCGATTGGTCTGATGGCGTTTGGCCTGCTCTTGGGTACGCCCATCCTGAGTTTGATGGGTGGCATGGGCGCGGCGCTCACGCTGGGTCTGCGTAATTCCGCCGTGCTGATTCTTTTGATCGTGCTGCCTCTGTGCATTCCGGTGTTGATCTTTGGTGCCGGTGCCGTGACGGCAGCGGAGTCTGGTTTGTCGCCCAACGGCCACTTCTATCTTTTGGGTGCCATGTTTCTGTTGTCTGCCCTGGGCGCCCCGGTGGCCACGGCCGCTGCCTTGCGAATTTCTGTATGAAAAAACTACCAAGACTTTTTACTTTTGCGTCACCCAAGACGTTTTACCGTCTGGCCACCGTCACCGGGCCATGGCTGTATGCCGTCGCCGCTGTGTTGGCAGTGTGGGGCTTGTACGTGGGTTTCTTTGTGGCGCCCACCGATGCCACGCAGGGCGACGCGTACCGCATCATCTTTATCCATGTGCCTGCCGCCTGGATGTCCATGGTGCTCTACATGGCCATGGCGGGTTGGGCGGCATTCGGTTGGGCCGCCAATGCGCGCCTGGCCTCGATGATGGCGCGGGCCATTGCACCTACCGGTGCGGCCTTCACGTTTCTGGCCTTGTGGACCGGTTCCTTCTGGGGCAAGCCAACCTGGGGCACCTGGTGGGTGTGGGATGCGCGCCTGACGTCCGAGTTGATTCTGCTGTTTCTCTACCTGGGCTTTATGGCACTGGTGGAGGCGATTGACGATGTACGCCGCGCCGACCATGCGGGGGCCTTGCTGGCCATCGTCGGTGCGGTCAATGTGCCCATCATTTACTTCTCGGTGCGCTGGTGGAACACCTTGCACCAGGGTTCGAGCATCAGCATGACGGCCGCACCCAAGATGGCCCATACCATGCTGGAGTCGATGTTATTGATGACGGTGGCCTTCTGGGCATACGCCTTTGCGGTAGTGTTCATGCGCGCACGGGCCATTGTGCTGGAGCGCGAAAGCGATGCCGATTGGGTCAAGGCCCTGGCCAATCAAAAGTAAGGGGACCAAGATGGTTTGGAACAGTGCGGGTGATTTTTTTGCCATGGGTGGCTATGGCTTGTATGTGTGGGGTTCGTATGGGGTGACGGCGGCCTGGATGCTGCTGGAGCCCGTGCTGGCCGCACGCAGACACCGGGCCGCTCTGGTGGCAATCGGTGAACTGGATGAACAAGGTTAAACAATATGAAAACGCGTCATAAACGGCTGGCCATTGCGGCCGGTGTGGTTCTGGTGATTGCGGCAGCTGCCGCGCTGATCCTGAATGCTTTCCAGAGCAATCTGGTGTTCTTCTTCTCGCCCACACAAATCGAGTCGAAAGAGGCCCCGGTCAATCGCACCTTCCGCCTCGGCGGTCTGGTGGTGGCTGGCAGCGTCAAGCGCACGGGCGTGGCGGTGGACTTCATGGTGACCGACACCGCCAAGAGCGTGCCGGTGCACTTTGAAGGCATCCTGCCCGATCTGTTCAAGGAAGGTAAGGGCGTTGTCGCGCAGGGCAAACTGCAGGACGGCGTCTTTGTCGCCAAGGAAGTGCTGGCCAAACACGACGAAAACTACATGCCGCCTGAAGCAGCGGAAGCTCTTAAAAACGCAGCCAAGAGCAATCAAAAAACTGCTGCATCCATCGTTACGAGCAAATAAACATGATTCCTGAAATTGGACACTTTTTACTCTGGCTCGCACTGGCCGTTGCACTCGCCCTCGGCGTGATACCCATGATGGGAGCGGCGCGTGGCCGGGCGGACTGGATGGTGCTGGGACGACCCTTGAGCTACGTGCTTTTCACGTTGGTCAGTTTCGCCTCGGTTTGTTTGATGATTTCCTTCGTGCGCAGCGATTTCTCGGTGTTGTACGTGGCCTCCAACTCGAATACCCACTTGCCCTTGCAATACCAGATCGCGGGTTTTTGGGGTGGCCACGAAGGCTCGCTGTTGCTGTGGGTGCAGATGCTGGTGGTGTGGATGGTGGCCGTGTCTTTGTTCAGCCGCCATTTGCCGCGCGAAGTGCTGGCCCGCATTTTGGCCGTCATGGGTTTGGTCAGCGTGGGATTTTTGCTGTTCATGTTGCTCACCTCCAACCCGTTTGACCGCTTGTTTCCGGTGCCTGCCGATGGCCGCGACTTGAACCCTTTGTTGCAGGATCCGGGCATGGTGTTCCATCCACCCACGCTGTATATGGGCTATGTGGGTTTTTGTGTCGCCTTTGCTTTCGCCATCGCCGCATTGATCGGTGGCAATCTGGACGCCACCTGGGCGCGCTGGACGCGGCCCTGGACGACCGTGGCCTGGATGTTTTTGACTGTCGGAATCGCCATGGGCAGTGCCTGGGCGTATTACGAATTGGGCTGGGGCGGCTGGTGGTTCTGGGATCCAGTGGAAAACGCCTCGCTCATGCCCTGGCTTCT
>CAIQEX010000472.1 GCA_903870955.1 uncultured beta proteobacterium | reverse complement strand
CTAAATATTGCAAAAGAACCTGGAGTTTCTGATTCGGATCGCACCCGACGTGCCGCTCGGTTTGGTGGGCGACCCGCACCGCTTGCGCCAGGTCATTCTCAATCTCACGACCAACGCGGCCAAATTTACCGAGCAGGGACAAATCCTGATCAGCGTGACCCGCAGCGATGCCGACGCGTCTGCCGACTATTTGGCCTTGCAATTGAGCGTGGCCGATACCGGCATCGGGCTAAGCGAAGAGCAGCAGGCCCGCCTGTTTTACAGCTTCACGCAGGCGGACAGTTCGACGACCCGGAAATACGGAGGCACCGGGCTGGGTTTGGTTATTTCGCAGCGCATCGCGGAGGCTTTGGGCGGCTCCATAGCGGTTGAGTCAAAGCTGGGTCAAGGCAGCACTTTTACCTGCAAGGCGCGGTTCCAGCTTTCGAATGAAACGCGCTCCATCCATCGTATCGGGCAGCAGGCAAACGGCGTGCATGTGCTGGTGGTCGACGACAATGCTGCCGCCCTTCACATACTGGAGGAGCAATTGCTCGCGCTGCAATTCCGCGTTGACACAGCCAGTGACGCGCAATCTGCACTCCAGTCGATTGAAAACTGTGACCAGACCGACCCTTACGCTCTGGTACTGATGGACTGGAGGATGCCGGGATTGGATGGCATCGCCGCGACCCGCTTGGTGGCCCAAAGCACCACGATTGTGAATAAGCCCGCGATTGTGATCGTCACAGCGTTTGGTGTTGAGGAGGCCAAGGAGCAGGGGCTGCAGGCTGGCGCCACGGCGTTCCTGGACAAGCCTGTGAGCCCCTCGCGCCTATGGGACAGCCTGTCGGAATTGCTATTTCCAAGGACACTTGAAAGTGAAGAACCACCCCTTGCAGTGGCCGTTGCACAAGCCGCCCCCTTGCTGAATATGCACGTGCTTTTGGTGGAAGACAGCGAGATCAACCAGCAAATTGCAGTTGAATTGCTGGAAAATTTGGGCGTGAAGACAACGCTTGCTAACAATGGCCTTGAAGCCCTGGACCTCTTGCTTGCCACGCCAGAGCCCTTGCCATGGTCGATGGTGCTGATGGATTTGCAGATGCCGGTGATGGACGGTCACCAGGCCACCCTTCAAATTCGCAAAGTTGACCGCTTCCGGAATTTGCCCATCGTAGCCATGACGGCCCATGCATTGCAGGAAGAACGCCTTCGCTGCCTGCAAGAGGGTATGAACGAGCATTTGACTAAACCGATAGAACTCGATGCCCTTGTGGCTGCATTGCAGCGCTGGGGGCGGGTCCGCGATGACCCTATTCTTACCGAGGCGCGAGGCGTTAATGTGGCTGTGCCGCAACCGGCTATTCAGGCGCTACCGGCTGAGGGCGAAGGGTGGCGCAGCATCCCTGGCATTGACAGCCAGAGCGGGCTGCGCAATTGCAGCCACAAGGAGCAACTCTATGTTTCGCTGCTACGAAAGTATGCCCAGGCCCTGAGCCACGCGGCGGATCAATTGACCTTGGCCTGCGAGCAGGCTGACTGGATCTTGGGCCGCAGGGTGATTCATACGATCAAAGGCACGTCCTTGAATTTAGGGGCCAAAGATTGCGCGCAACTTTGTATGGACGCAGAAAAGCGGCTAAGCCACGAGGTCAACCGGCAGCATTGGCTGGAGCAGTCGCCGCAATTGGGTGCTGCATTCAAGCAACTGTCGCAAGCGATTGCGATGGGGTTGGCAGTCGATGAGGCGGTAGTTGACTTGCAAACCCAAGCCGATCAGGTCCATGCGGAGCATGCGCGCGAGGCGATGGACCGGCTCGAAGCCATGTTGCGTAGCGGCAATGAGGAAGCAGAAGCCTTTTGCACGAACAACCGAAGCACTTTGCGGCAGATTTTGGGGCCAGCCTTTGACGAGGTGTTCAAGCTAACCTGCGAATATGAATTCGAGCGCGCGCTCGACGCACTCATGCAAGCTCAAAATTTGCATGCATCTGCGGCTTAACGCTGCGCCACCGCCAGGCGCAGCGCCAATCCGGCGAAGACCGTGCCTGCGGCCCGGTTCATCCATAGTTGTGCCCGTGAAGAACCGCGCAAGCGCAACCCCAGGCTTGCTGCAAAGTAGCTGATGGCACCAAAGCAGACCAGCGTCGCCAAAATAAATAGGCCACCTAGTTGCGCGAGTTGAAGCGCAACCCAACCCCGGGCCGGGTCAACAAATTGCGGGAGAAAGGCCAGAAAGAAGAAAACTACTTTGGGGTTGCTCAGGTTCATGATCACACCACGCAAAAATAGCTGCCGTGGTTTGAGTGCCGCACCGGCGGCGTTACCGCCCTCTGCAACTGTCGCCCTGAATGCCTGCCAGGCCAGATACGCCAGATAGGCCGCACCGGCAAATTTAAGCACGACAAAGGCAGTTTCTGATGCGGCAAATACGGCTGCCAAACCCAGTGCAATGGCCGTTGTGTGCACGACCAAGCCACCACACAGGCCCAACACAACCAGCATTCCGGCACGTCGGCCGTACGTGGCGGACTGAACCATGACAAAGATGTTGTCAGGGCCCGGAGTAATACCCAGCAAAAGCGATACGCCAAAGAAGGCAATGGCAGTTTGCAGGGTTAACAAGGCGGGCACTGAACGAATCGACTAACGCAGACTGAAATTATTCAGCGCGGCTTTCACGCAGCGATGAGGTAACTGCCGCGACCACTTTTCTTTATGGCACCGGAAGCGACAACCTTCTTGACCGAAATGCCAACCGAACCGAGTGGCAGGCCCGCACCCTTTGAAATAACCACGCCAGTGAGCGCGCTGGCCACACCGGGCTTGAGAGCGGACTTCATAAACTCCAGCACCTTGTTGTCGTTAGCGGTCAAGGTGACAGCTTTGGCGGCTTTCTTGCTGGCCGGGCGGACTACTGCTTTGGCCCCAGGTTGGGATACGGGCTTGGAATTAGGTTTGGTGCGGCGAGTGGCGCTCGGTTTGATAACCGCATCTTCGGCGACATCTTCCGCGGCGGCTGTTGCGACGCGGCTGCGCGAAGAAATATGCGGGAGCGCCGCGACCACATCCATCTCCGGGCTGGCTAAGTCTGAGGCCGTGCCATAAAGCGTTTTGAGTTGTTCTTCGAGCGACAGCAGGTCTTGCGACAGTCGAGCCAATAGTTTGAAATTATTAAACGCCTGTTCACCCTCTGCTTGAAAAGGTTGATTGGCTACCGTGGCCACCATGTGCTCGGCTTGCGCGCGCACGGCATCTGCTACCACAACGGTGGCTTTATGCAATGCCTGCCCGGCTTGCTGAATGGCTGACAGGGTGGTTTTTGATAACGACATAGTGATCCTTTGTAGCTAAAAATAAGCAATAAGCCCCCGCCACGCGCAGTTGCATAGCGGGGGCTAGGCGTTATTTTAGTATTTTTAGTCAAACACCCAAATCAGGGCAAATAAGGATAGTCGGTATATCCCTTTTCTCCAGGTGTATAAAAAGTGGACATATCCGGTGCGTTCAATGCAGCGCCAGCTTGCATACGTGCCACCAAATCCGGGTTGCTGAGGAAGGGGCGGCCAAAGGCAATCAGGTCTGCGTCCCCTGCATTCAAGGTGGCTTCGGCGGTGGCGGCATCGAAACCACCGGCGGCTATATAGGTCTGCTTGAAAGCGGTGCGCAGCAGCTTTTTGTTGGCTGCAGGTACCGGTGGTGCGCCGACGGCTGAATGGTCCAATTGGTGCAGATAGACCAATTTCAATGCCGACAGGTTTTCAACCAATGCCAGGTATTGTTCGTCAACGCCGTCAAATGCGCCGGTGCCATTAAATACGCCATGGGGGGAAATGCGAATACCCACTTTGTCGCCGCCAATGGCGGCTACACAGGCCGCAGCCACTTCGAGTGCGAAGCGGTTCCGACCTTCGGCACTGCCACCATAGCCATCGGTGCGTTTATTGACGAGTGGGTTCAGAAACTGTTCGATCAGGTAGCCGTTGGCACCATGCAGTTCGATACCATCAAAACCCGCCTCTACCGCCAATTTGGCAGCGTGGGCATATTCGGCAACCGTTGCGGCAATCTCGGCTTCGGTCAGCGCGTGGGGCGCGGTGTGGGCTTGCATGCCGGATGCATCGGTCCACATCTGGCCAGGGCAGATGTCGGCGCTGGGGCCTACCACGCGCGCACCTGCGGGCAGATTGTTCTGGTGGGCGACGCGACCGCAATGCATAAACTGGGCAAAGATCCGTCCGCCTTTGGCGTGTACGGCGTCGGTTGTCAGTTTCCAACCGGCTACCTGCTCGGCATTGAACAGACCGGGAATGCGCGCATAGCCCAGACCGTTGGGCGAGGGTGACAAGCCTTCGGTGATGATCAGACCGGCGGTGGCACGTTGGCCGTAGTACTCGGCCATTAATGCGTTCGGCGTGTTGTTCTCTACCGCGCGGCTGCGGGTCATGGGAGCCATGACGGTGCGGTTTGCCAGGGCCGTGGTGCCGAGTGCATAAGATTCAAATAGCATGGGTTGTCTTTCGTGTTTCAGGGTTTTTTTGGCTGGGTGCCAAGGACTGGATATATGGCCAATCTTTCAGATTTCCAGAGCCACTGCGCGTTCTGAGGTAAATTGAAGTGGCCTTTACTCGCTTCTTATCCACCATGACCGAAGTTCAAAGTCCCTTTGTGCCAAGTTACCTGCCTGCTGACGATGCCCTGCGCCGGACGTTGCACAACGAAGTCCATGCCCGACCCCAAGCGCGTATTCGCATGCCGGCGCTGGTGGTCTACGTGGCGGTGTTGAATGAGGAGGTGAGTCGGGAGCAGGAGTGTGCGCATCTGCGCTTGTTGCCGGGTCAACAGGATTTGACTCTGGACGCCATGCAGGGCAATTTTTTGCGCTTGCGGCTGGAGGGCTACACCATGAAGTGGGAGCGGCACAGCGAGTTCACCCGCTACTCGTTGGTGCAGCCTTTGCCCGAGCGGGCACAGTTGGGCTCAAGTGACCCCGAACTGCTGGGCACATTGGTGCTACCACCGGACTGGCTGAGCAGCATCCCTGGGCGCACGATTGCGGCTATCAAGTTGGTGATGGTGCATGGCGACTTGACTGATACCGGAGACACGCTAGAGGCAGCGCAGAGTTGGTTTGGATTGCGCCCCGTGGTGGCTTCGTTGATGGGGGCCATCGGTCATTCGTGGGCCTTTACCGATTTTCAGATTCGCCCCAATGGTTTTGAGCGCATTCTGGTTGTCGGTCCGCGCAGCACCTCACAAACGCGAGCCGGGCGCGTGTCGCAGCGCCTGCTGGAACTCGAAACCTACCGATTGATGGCCTTGCGTGGTTTGCCTGTTGCCAAGGAGCTGGCCCCCTTCCTGGCCCAGGCCGAGACTGAACTGGCCGACATCACGGCGCGGCTTGAAAACAAGTCCGCAGCGGACCAGGATTTGCTCGATACCCTGGTCTCTTTGTCGGCGCGGGTTGAGCGTGCTACCGCCACCCATGTGTACCGTTTTTCGGCCACGCGGGCCTACCATGCCTTGGTGTCGCAACGCATTGCCGAACTGCACGAGCAGACCATACCGGGCATTCAGACAATTGGCGAATTCATGCAACGCCGCTTGTCGCCAGCTATGGCCACGGTGGCCGCCACAGAGCAGCGCCTGGTCTCGCTGTCGGAACGGGTGGCGCGGGCTAGCGCCCTGTTGCGCACCCGGGTGGATATCGCCACCGAGTCCCAGAATCAGCAGTTACTGGCCAAGCTGACGCGTGGTCAGGAAATACAACTGCATTTGCAAAGCACGGTGGAAGGATTGTCGATTGCTGCGATCTCTTATTACGTCATCAGCTTGCTGCTCTACGGCGCCAAAGCGCTCAAGGCGGGTGGCATGCCGATCAACCCGGAAGCGGCTGCCGGCGCCCTGATTCCACTGGTGCTCTGGGGTGTCTGGAGTGCCACGCGCCGGATTCATAAAAGCGTTGTGGCACTCAGCGAAAAGTCTGAATAATTAGAACAGCACCACGCCGCGAATCGACTCGCCGCGCTTCATGAGGTCGAAGCCCTTGTTGATGTCTTCCAGCGGCATGGTGTGGGTGATCAGGCTGTCGATGTTGATCTTGCCTTCCATGTACCAGTCCACTATTCTTGGCACATCGGTGCGGCCCCTGGCGCCGCCAAAGGCCGAGCCCTCCCACTTGCGGCCTGTCACCAACTGAAACGGCCGGGTGCTGATTTCGGCACCGGCCTCGGCCACGCCGATGATGATG
>CAIQEX010000471.1 GCA_903870955.1 uncultured beta proteobacterium | reverse complement strand
GACTACGGCGGCACCGAGGCACTGAACCCGGACGGCCTGGTCCCCCGCGTGGTGCGCGCGCTGAAAAAAGAGTTTCCCGACCTCGGCGTGATGACGGATGTGGCCCTGGACCCGTTTACCAGCCATGGTCAGGACGGTCTGCCCGATACCCGCCCCGAATCGGAAGGCTACATTCTGAATGACGAGACCACCGTGGCGCTGGTACAGCAGGCGCTGACGCAAGCCCGTGCAGGTGTCGACATCGTGGCGCCCAGCGACATGATGGACGGGCGCATTGGCGCCATCCGCGCCGCGCTGGAGGCCGAAAAACTGGTGCACACCCGCATCATGGCCTACAGCGCTAAATACGCCAGTGCGTTTTACGGCCCGTTCCGTGACGCCGTGGGCTCTGCCGTTAACCTGGGTAAAAGCAACAAAAAGACCTACCAAATGGACCCTGGCAACAGCGACGAAGCGCTGCGCGAAGTGGCCATGGATATTGCGGAAGGCGCGGACATGGTCATGGTCAAACCCGGCATGCCGTACCTGGACGTGGTGCGGCGTGTCAAGGACGAATTCAAAATACCAACCTTTGCCTACCAAGTGTCGGGCGAATACGCCATGCTGAAGGCCGCCGCTGCCAACGGCTGGCTCGACCATGATGCGGTGATGCTGGAAAGCCTGTTGGCCTTCAAACGCGCCGGTGCCGACGGCGTGCTGACCTACTTCGCCCGGGACGCGGCCAAGTTGTTGCAAAGCCGCTAGATCTGCGCCGCTGGCTGGTTTGCACCCCATGCGCATTTTTCAGATTCAAAGTACGGCTGCGAGTGAGGGTGAAGACCTGGCGCGCTTGATCGATCAAGGGCTGCCAGAGACCGGCTTTGTATGGATCAGTTGCACCAGCGATCAGTTTGAAGCCCAGTTGCCGGCCATTCAGCAGGGCTTGCTCCAGCTTTGCGGCCAGCCCCTGCTGGATCTTCACGTCTCGGACCTGCTGAACCCGCAATTGCCTTCGCATTACGACTACACCTCGCAATACGACATCGTCGTGTTCAGGCGTCTGGCAGCCGCCAGTACAAAAAGCAGTCGGGGGGAGCAGGCTTCGTCTTCAATCCCCGCAGCCAGTAAGGGCGGCCCGCCGATCCTGCGGCGAATCGACACCAGTCCGGTGGGATTCGCCGTCTTTGATCGGGTGCTTCTGACGGTGCACCCCGCCGAGTGTTTGGTTCGCGACACCTACGCCAGCAAGCTGATGCAGGCTGCCAGTACCGATGTGCGCAGCATAGGCACGCGATTTCCGAACAACCCGGCCGATCTGATGTTGCGCATTGTCAACTTGATGGTGGATGGGTACTTGGCCTTGCGGCGCGAATTGACGCATCAGCTCGACCATTGGCAGACCGAGTTGCTCAACCCAAAGGCCCGCTTTGCCAATTGGTCCGCCTTGCTGGATGCGCGACTGGCCTTGCACCAACTGGATGAAATCTGCGAAGACCAACGCTCCTGCATCCAGGACTGGATCGAGGCCATCAAGACCTGGCCAGAAACGGACCGCCCGGGCGAGGCGCGAGAGCGTGAATTGCTGCAGGTGCGCAGCCGCGACGTGCTGGAGCACATTGAGCGGGTGGTGCACCATGTGCAGCGCCTGGAGCAAAGTGCCGAAACGGCTGTGCAAATGCACTTCAGTGCCCAAAGCCACCGCACCAACGACATCATGCGCACGCTCACCTCGCTGACGGCCATCTTTTTACCGCTGAACCTGATTGCCGCCATTTTCGGCATGAATTTCGATTCCATTCCGCTGCTGCACCTGCATAGCGGTTTCTGGTGGGCGATGGGAAGCATGCTGGTAATTGCTGGCACCTTGAGTCTGGTGTTCTGGCGCAAGCGCTACATTTCGCGCACCAGCCGCTAAACCCCTGTTCACTAGGTGGATTCCCTAGGGACAGCACGATCTGTCGCAGATTGACAATAGGGCGGCGCTTTTGAGGGCTAAGCTGCGCTTTGTAACGCCAGAATGGCGCGCTTCGTGCATACAACCAAGCGCACATTGCAGTCGCGCTGACAAGCGCACAACGAACCCGAGGGCACTCTCTGTGGCTGAAAAAGTCGTCGTCAAAAATCTCTACAAAATCTTTGGTCATAGCCCCGATTTGGCTATGCAGATGCTTAAGCGGGGCCTGAGCAAGGATGAAATCTTCCAGCAGACTGGGATGGTGGTAGGCGTGAAGGATGCCAACTTCCACGTCAACGAAGGAGAAATTTTTGTCTTGATGGGCCTCTCGGGCTCGGGCAAATCGACCCTTATTCGCCTGTTGAACCGCTTGGTGGATCCAACCCATGGACAGATTCTGGTCGGTGGCAACGATGTGGCCACCATGACCAAAAAGGCGCTCATCGAGCTGCGTCGCAAGGACCTGGCCATGGTGTTCCAGTCCTTTGCCCTGTTGCCCCATCTCTCGGTTTTGCGCAATACGGCCTTTGGACTGGAAGTGGCCGGAGTTGACCGCAAGACGCGAGAAATCCGCGCCATGGAGGTGCTGGATCAGGTGGGACTCAAATCGTTTGCCCAGCGCATGCCCGCTGAACTTTCCGGTGGTATGCAGCAACGCGTGGGCCTGGCCCGCGCGCTGGCGGTCGACCCATCACTGATGCTGATGGACGAGGCCTTTTCGGCGCTGGACCCGCTTAAACGCACCGAGATGCAGGAGTTGCTGCTCAAGCTACAAGCCGAGCAGCAGCGCACCATTGTGTTCGTCTCGCATGACCTCGATGAGGCCTTTCATATCGGCAACCGGATTGCCATCATGGAAGGCGGGCGGATTGTGCAGATCGGAACGCCGGATGAAATTTTGCGCAACCCGAGTGACGAATATGTGCGTGCCTTTTTCAAGGGTGTGGACGTCAACAAATACCTGGTGGCCAGGGACGTCGCGAGTGCCGATGAAACCCTGGTAATCCAGGCCGGCGACGACGCAGCGGCCGACATGCACACGGCGATTGCCCGTTTGCGTGAGAGCCAGCGGATGTATGCCTTTGTGGTGGGAGCTGATGGGCGCCTGCAGGGCGCGGTGTCCATTGACTCCATGTACCGTGCCATGGAGGCACAGGCCAGCCATTTGTCTGCCGCATTTTTGACGCACATCGAGCCGGTCCCAGGGTCCATGGTGGTGCGCGAATTGGTGGGCCGCATCGTCAAAAATCCGGTTCCCTTACCGGTGGTGGATGCCGATCAACGCTACCTGGGCGCTGTAACGCAGACGATTTTGTTGAAGAAGATGGTGCAAGAAGAGGAGAGCAGCCATGAGTGATGCATTGCCCCTGGGCGAATGGGTGGATCGTGGCGTCAAGTTCATTGTCGAGAACGATGGCGGCACGTTGGAGCGCATGGGCTCGGGCATTGGTGACCTGACAGAGGGCATTGAACTCGCCCTGCAAGCCATCCCGATGCCGGTGGTCACAGCTTTGCTGGTAGCCCTGGGCTTCTGGCGCGTGGGCTGGAAGTTCGCCCTCTTCTGCCTGGCCTGTTGCTATGTGATTTCGGCCACGGGTTTCTGGCCGCAAACCATGGTGACGCTGGCGCTCATCATTGCCGCGACCTTCATTAGTCTGGTGCTGGGCCTGCCCTTGGGCATATGGGCTGCGCGCAGCGACCGGGTGGCCGCCATCGTGCGGCCCACGCTCGACTTCATGCAGACCATGCCAGCCTTTGTGTATCTGATTCCGGCAGCCATGCTGTTTGGTTTGGGTCGGGTGCCCGGGGTTTTGGCCACGGTGATCTTTGCCATGCCGCCGGTGGTGCGCCTGACTTCCTTAGGCATTCGCCAGGTTAACAAGGAGCAAGTGGAAGCCGGTATTACCTTTGGCTGCACCCCCACCCAGGTGCTTTTCAAGGTGCAGATTCCAGGCGCCATGCCGTCCATCATGGCCGGCATCAACCAGACCATCATGATGGCGTTGTCGATGGTCATCATCGCTTCCATGGTGGGTGCCGGTGGTCTGGGCAACGATGTACTGGCCAGCATTCAGCGCCTGGACATCGGCCTGGGCTTTGAATCCGGCCTGGCTGTGGTGCTGCTGGCGATCATGCTGGATCGCATCACCGAAACCTTCGGCGCACAGGGAAAACGCCGGTCACTCAGGGATAAACTCGGGCTTGCCCCCAAAGAAAATGGTTCCTGAAACCTAACTGCCCCGATGGATCTCACTGCCCCTCGCCGACCAGGCACACTGCCCAAGCACCGCTTTGTTTTCCTGACACTGCACAACTATTCCTTGATTGCTTTGTCCAGTGCGGTAGAGGCTTTGCGCATGGCAAATCGGGTGGCTGAGCAAGACGTCTACGAGTGGACGCTGGCCAGCCTGGACGGCAAGCCGACGGCGGCCAGCAATGGCTTATCCATGTCGCCCACGGTGGCCCTGGACCAGATCGGGCCGGCCAATATCGTGTTTGTCTGCGGGGGTGTGAACGTTGAACAGGCCGTAACGCCCGAACTGATTTCCGAGTTACGCCGTTTTGCCCAGCGTCTGGTGCCCCTGGGCTCCTTGTGTACCGGCGGTTACGCGCTGGCCAAGGCCGGGCTATTGGACAAGTACAAGGCCGTGGTGCACTGGGA
Organism: uncultured beta proteobacterium; assembly: GCA_903870955.1. Classification (GTDB taxonomy): domain Bacteria; phylum Pseudomonadota; class Gammaproteobacteria; order Burkholderiales; family Burkholderiaceae_C; genus Allorhodoferax. Next base: position 507 of record CAIQEX010000471.1, on the reverse strand, counting down.
AAATATGTCGGCTCTGGAAGAGCAATTTCCGGCCGTGCAGTTCTCCAAACAGCTTTACGCCATTGACCGCGACCGTTACACCTGCTCGGGTGGCATTGCGCCACTGGACTTGATGCTCAACATCATCAAGAACCACCTGGGTCGCGACATTGCACCGCAAATTTCCGACCAGTTCATTCTGGACCGGATCCGCAGCGATCAGGATCGCCAGCATGTGCCGCTGCTGGCACGCGTGGGCCTGTTCCATGAAAACTTGATCGAAGCTGCCGCACTGATGGAAGCGAATCTGGAAGAGCCGCTGTCGCTGGATGAGATTGCCCATCTGGTGGGTGTGTCGCGGCGCCAGATCGAGCGTCTGTTCAAGCGCTACGTGGGCGAGGTGCCAACCAAGTATTACCTGGATATGCGCTTGCGGCGAGCCCGTGGTTTGTTGCTGCAAACCTCCATGTCGATCATGGAGGTGGCCGTAGCGTGTGGATTCCAGTCGCCACCGCATTTTTCCAAGTG
>CAIQEX010000470.1 GCA_903870955.1 uncultured beta proteobacterium | reverse complement strand
TGTACAACACCGGCATCGTGGATGTTTTCCATCGCTACCCCAAGATGTACATCGTCCGCCCACAGTTCTTTCTGCCCATCATCACGTTGCTGCGCAACGCAGCGATGAACTCGCTCAAGTACAAATCAGAGCTTGCGCTGGTCAAGGCTCAGAACATAGACATCACGAATTTTGAGGCCAGCCTCGATACCTTCAAGACCGCATTCGCGCGGAACTATGACCTCGCATCGAATAGCTTTAAGAAGGCCATCGATGAGATTGATAAATCCATCGACCACCTGCAGAAAACCAAGGACGCCCTGCTTGGCACCGACCGGAACCTGCGTCTTGCCAACGATAAGGCGCAAGACGTGACGATCAAGAAGCTGACGCGGGGCAACCCGACGATGGCAACCAAGTTCGCCGAGCTTAAGAATTCCGGCCCTTCCGATTTCGAATGAAATGTGCTTTTGATCGTTGAGGCGGGGACGCTAACGGCAGGCCTTATGCGAGCGCGATTTCCCTTTCGCATGATCGTTAGTCGCCACTATCCCGCTTGTACCCATCCTCCCGCTGCACCCGCACCGCCAACAAAAACGCGGTATCAAGAGCTGGCACATATCTGTACAGCGCCACGTATCCACGCGCGGCGCGGCCGATGACCAATTCCCGGTTGCCGTCTTTGATCGGACGGCCTATCAAAGGGCTGTGAGTCAGGATCTGGATCGCTTCCAGTATTTCGCCGATGCGCTGGGGCGCAGAGCCCGCATCAAACTGGGCAATGTAATCAAAGAAGCGATCGAAGTCGTCGAAGACTTGCTCAGCCAGTTCAATGCGCGTCATGCGCCGTCTCAATTGCTGAATTTGCGTGCTGCGGGTTTGCTCACTGGTTCCCCTTGAGCGCGGGCGGCCAGATAGGCCTTGGCCTCATCCCACGGCACAGTTTGGCCGGTGGCTTGAATAGCTTGCCAACGCTCTGTCCCTAGCGCATGAAAGGCGTTGTCCTGCTCGGCCTGCTCCACGGTTTGGGTGATGGCGTCCAGGATGAAGGCATGGGCCGTCTTACCGGCACGCTCAGCCACGGCCGCAACACGGGCCTTGAGTTCGTCTTCAATGCGAATGGTGGTGGTGGGCATGCTGAGTTGTCCGGCGGATGCGAAATAGTAGCACTTTCGTGCTACTAAAGACAGCCCATCCTGCCCGACATCCGGGTGGCTAGCTCCTGCAATTCCTTGCTTATGAACGGGTGGTCCATCACCCGCTTCCAGATGGCCTGAGCTGCGCAACGGACGTTGTTGTTGTTATTGTTCATCCCGTAGTCCACTTTCCTTTCCCTGGTTTTGAGCCGCATTTCCAAAAATACCACTCACTTTTTGAGCCGTATCGTTCAAAATACGCCTCATGCCCACCCCAGCCCCAGCCCCAGCCGCATCCCCTCGCTACATCTGGCAGCACCGCGCTTGGCCGCAGCTGACTTTTGACGCGGTTGCGCTAGCACCCACGCTGGACCAGGCGCGGCTTGATCAAGGCCGTTTGTTGGGGCTGCTGAGCGCCATCGGGCTGGAGCAGGCCAAGGAAGTGCAGCGCGAGTTGTGGGTGCAAGAGGCGCTGGCCACTGCCGCCATTGAGGGCGAGCAACTCAATCTAGAGTCTTTGCGGTCATCAGTCGCGCACCGACTTAGCTTGGCGGATGCGCCGGGTTCTGACCGCTCGGCTGAAGGCCTGGTGCAAGTGATGGCGGACGCTCTGACTAACCACAGCGCGGCATTTGACTTGGACCGGTTGTGCCGCTGGCAGTCAGCGCTGTTTCCGGGGGGGACCTCGGGCATTACGCGCATTGCGGTGGGGCGCGTGCGCAGCCACGCTGACGCCATGCAAATCGTCAGCGGAGCGATGGGGCGCGAGGTGGTGCACTATGAGGCGCCGCCCTCAACGCAGGTGACAGTAGAGGTGGAGCACCTTTTGGCATGGTTTGAAAACACGCGCTCCACCGGCGGAGCGGCGGCAGTGAATGGCATTGCGCGGGCGGCGTTGGTGCACCTGTGGTTTGAGTCCATTCACCCGTTTGAGGATGGCAACGGCCGGTTAGGGCGTGCCCTGGCAGACATGGCTCTGGCGCAAGACATGCACGCACGAGACGCACAGGCCAGCGCGGCGCTGGTGCGCGTGTATGGCTTGGCGCACCAGATGCTCACAACCCGCGCCACGTATTACGACGCTCTGAACCACGCTCAGCGCTTGCGCGGCATTGCGCCCGATGCCGAGGCACTTGACGTGACGCACTGGGTGCAGTGGTTTGTGCAGGCGTTTACCCGTGCCTGCGTGGCCAGCCAAGCCGTGGTGCTGGACGCCACCGACAAAGCACATTTGCGATTGCGTGCGGCACAGTGCCATATCAACCCACGCCAAAGCAAGGTGCTGGAGCGTCTGCTGGAGGCTGGGCACGTGGGATCTGGCGGCGGATTTCTGGGCAGCATGACCAGTGAGAAATACGCCAAGATCACCGGGGTGTCCAAAGCCACCGCCACACGCGATTTGGCCGACCTTCTCGCCCATGGCTTACTGCGCGTAGAGGGCGTGGGCAAGGCCACACGCTACGCAGTGAATGTGCCTGGCTGGGAGCAGCCTGTGCTGAAGCCCTGAGATTTCTTACCCAGGCGATGTCACCCGCTTGGCCTCGTTGTCTTTCACTGCGGCCTAAGTGGTTTGCAACTGCTCAGCCAACACGAATTCAGCACGCGTCGGGATTTGTTCTTATTTACATTACTTGCAAACAAGTAATGTAAATATTAAACTTCTTTCCATGAGCCAGTCCGACGACATCCTTGAATTAGCCCGGCACCGGCGCGTGCTTCGGGCTGCCGACGTACGCCAACAAGGTTGGTCACCTCAGCTCCTGCTCAGTCTTCAACAAGCAGGCAAGCTGCATCGGGTCGCCCATGGCCTGTATAGCCTGCCGGATACGGATGTCACCGAGCATCAAGCCGCACAGGAGGTTTGCCAACGCGCACCCAAGGCGGTACTGTGCCTGCTGTCCGCGCTGCAATTCCACGAAGTGGGCACGCAGTTGCCGCACGAACTCTGGATTGCACTTCCCGAGGGCACAAAGGCTCCGGCGCCTGGCCACCCAACGCTTCGGGTCACCCGCCTGCGCGGTGCGGCCTACAGCGAGGGAATCGAAACCGTAACGAAGCACGGCGCACCCATTCGTGTCTACAGCGTTGCCAAGACGGTGACCGACTGCTTCAAGTTCCGCAACAAGATAGGCCTCGATGTGGCGCTGGAAGCGCTTAAGGAAGCATGGCGCACGCGCAAGATCACGATGGATGAAATCCACCAATTTGCCAACATCAACCGGGTTGACAAGGTAATGCGCCCCTATCTGGAGGCCGTGGTTGCATGAGTATTAACCGCTCTGCTTCCATCCTTGCCCGGTTGCTCGCTTTGGCCAAAGCGCGGGGCGACGATTACAGCCTGCTGCTGAACCGCTTTGCACTGGAGCGTTTGCTGTGCCGCCTCAGCCTCTCGCCTCATGCGGACCGGTTTCTTCTCAAAGGCGCGTTGCTCTTCGCGCTTTGGTACGACGATCTTCACCGCCCCACGCGGGATGCTGACCTGTTGGGCTTTGGTCCAAGTGACGACGACAACCTGATCGCCACCTTCCGCGACATCGCTGCTCTAAATCTGGACGATGGCATTGTTTTCGACCCCGAGTCGGTGCGTGCGGATGCAATTCGGGAAGACAACGCCTACGGCGGCACGCGCATAAATTTGGTCGCGCGTATTGGTTCTGCACGCTGCGCATTACAAATCGATGTGGGATTTGGTGATGCCGTCACACCTGAGGCGCAAACAGTCAGCTACCCAACGCTTCTGCAAGACCTTCAGGCTCCTGTGCTGCGGGTCTATCCGGTGTACACCGTGATCGCCGAAAAGTACCAGGCCATGGTGATGTTGGGCCAAGCCAACAGCCGCATGAAGGACTTCTACGACCTGGCCGACACAGTTGCCTTGCTCGACCAGTTGCTTTGGACGGCGACCGAGGCGGCAATGGCGCAAAGTGGAACACTTGCGGTTTGGATGCCTGCGACCGGGAAGTGGATTTAAGTGGTGGAACGCCGGCGGCTTCTGAAAATGCGCTCGCTTGCGGCGCCAAATATCTCGTCGCTATCGCTCATGAATTTCGCTGCACCCGCCTGAACGTCAAATTAATCCGCCTGCCCCCGAGCAGTGGGTGATCGCCCTCCTCCAACGGCGCCACGCCATGAAAGGCCAGGCGGGCGGGGCCGCCCCAGACCACCACATCGCCATGCGCCAACCGATAGCGCTGGGGCCGCTGTTTGCGGTCAGTGCCGCCAAACAGGAAGATGGCGGGCAGGCCTAAGGACACGGAAACGATGGGGGCTTGCAAGTCCTTTTCGTCCTTGTCCTGGTGCAGCGAGAGCTTGGCGCCGGGCACATATTGGTTGATGAGGCAGGCCTCGGGTTGGAAGTCGGCAAAGCCCGCCTCGGCGGCCGCACGCTGTGCCAGACGCAGAAAGCACTCTGGCATAGCGGGCCAGGGCTGGCCGGACACGGGGTCACGCGCGGCGTAACGGTAGCCATGCGGGTC
>CAIQEX010000469.1 GCA_903870955.1 uncultured beta proteobacterium | reverse complement strand
TTAAGGCACCAGCACCAGATTACCGGTATGGCGCTTCTCCAGAAACGCCTGCTGGGCTCGTGCCATATCCTTCAGCGCAAAGCTGCCCGCCACCAGTGGCCTTATTTCATTGCGTTCCACATAGCCAACGAGGTTGCGGAACACCGGTTCATCCCAAGCCGTGCAGCCGATCAACGTAAGGTCTTTGAGATAGAAGTCACGCATGTCCAGCGCCACGTCGGCCCCAGCAATCGCGCCCGATGACACGTAGCGACCACCCCGGCGCAAGGCCTTGAGCAGCGTGGCAAAACCAGGGCCGGCCACGTTGTCGACGATGACATCGGCCGGCGCTTGGCCCGTCAAGGCTGCCGCACCCTCTTCACGGCACAGAACCATATCGGCGCCCAATGCCGCCACGGCGTCGCGCTTATCCCGGCTGGTCAGTGCGGTGACATGGGCGCCCCGCCTTTTGGCCAGTTGCACTGCCGCCGAGCCGACCCCGCCCGAGGCACCGGTGACCCACACCTGCTCCCCGGCAGCCACGCCGGCCCGGTGCAGCATGTTTTCCGCCGTGCCCCAGGCGCAGGGTAGAGAGGCCAACTCCACGTCACTCCACGCACTGTTGACGGCAAAGACTTCGCTGGCAGGGACCTTGACGTACTCCGCAAACGCCCCGTCAAAATCCGTGCCCAGCCAGCGTGTGTCCATGGATGCAAAGCCCTGCACCCGCATGCAACTGCGCACCAGGACACGCTGACCCAACTTGAGCCCCGGATCGGGATGCGTGGCTTCGTCCAGACCCGGCGCCAGCAGGACGACCCGGCCGCAACAGTCCGCACCCTGAATCAAGGGAAAGGGCGTGGCGCCATTCCAGCCCAAGGGGACTTCTGGCGCTGCGACGTCGACTTTTTGCGTGTCAATTTCAGCCGCATGGTTGGGGCTGTTGGTGGTCGCACCGTACCAACCCAGGCGGGTATTGATGTCGGTGTTGTTGATGCCTGCCGCCAGCACCTGCAGCAACACCTCACCGGTTTGCAACATGGGTACCGGTACATCGCGGTAAACCAGTTGTTCATAGCCGCCCTGGCCGACGGTGACCATGGCTTTCATGCGGGCAGGCAGCGCGGCGAGCGCAGACGGGGGGTGCATAGCGTGTCCCTTTCATCACAGCAAAGTGGTCTTAGTTCCAGCCCATATTTACGCGAGAATGGGGCTGAAATCCACCCTTCGCTTCCGCCAGACTTCATCATGACACAGCCCACCCCAGCCGCCCTGCAAGCCTTTTTTGACCAACATGGCGTGCACGATGTGGAATGTATTTTTCCGGATGTGTCGGGCTACCCCCGCGGCAAGCTCATGCCGGCCGCCAGCTTCGCTGCCGGTGCCGAGTTACGCATTGCACAGGCCATCCCAATGCAATGTGTTACCGGCGATTACTCGTATGACCCGATCTTTCCGGATGCCGACCCCGACGTGCGTCTGGTACCGGACTACAGCACTTTGAAGCTTGCGCCCTGGTCCAGTGTGCCGCGCGCGTTTGCCATCCACGACTGTGTCGAACTCAACGGTGAACCCTGCGCGTTTTCTGCCCGCTCACTTCTGGAGACCGTGGTGGCACGCTATACGGCGCAAGGGCTGACGCCGGTGGTGGCACCTGAGATTGAGTTTTATCTGACCGCACCCTGTGTCGACCCCGCCGCTCCCCTGACAGCCCCGGCCGCGCGTAATGGCCGGGCCGAGGCCGGTCAGTCCGCCTTCAGCATGAACATGCTGAACGAACATGCGGCCTTTTGGGATGCGTTTCGCACGGCGCTGGACGGCTTGGGCGTTAAAGCCGACACCTGGATTCACGAAGTGGGCACCACCCAGTTCGAAATCAATCTGCTGCATGGCGACCCGGTGGCGGTAGCGGACCAGGCTTTTTTGTTCAAGTACACCGCCAAGGAAATCGCCATCCAGCATGGGCTTAACGCAGTCTTTATGGCCAAGCCGATTGCCGGTGCCCCGGGCAGTTCCATGCACCTGCACCAGAGCGTGGTGGACAGCGCAGGGCGCAATATTTTCAGCAACGAAGATGGCTCCGAGAGCGCTGCTTTTGGTCACTTCATCGCTGGCATTCAGACCTACGGCCCGGATCTGATGCTGGTGTTCGCGCCCTTCGTGAATTCGTATCGCCGTTTTGTCGCCGGCAGCCAGGCGCCCATCAACCTCGAATGGGGCCATGACAACCGCACTGCAGGCCTGCGCATCCCCATGAGTAGCCCAGCCGCGCGGCGGGTGGAAAACCGCATTGCCGGCGCCGACGCCAACCCCTATCTGGCCATTGCCGCCTCGCTGGCTGCCGGTCTGGCCGGATTGGATGAAAAGTTGCAACCGTCAGCGCCGCTGGAGCCCGGCGCCAATGCCTACGACCAGTCGCACGGCTTGGAACGCAGCTATTTGCAGGCGCATGCGCGCATGTCGAAAAGCCTGGCGGTGCGTGCCTTGTTGGGCGAAGCCTTTGTGACCGGCTATTGCGCCGTGAAGGCGCTGGAATACCAGAGCTATCTACACGAAATCAGCGCCTGGGAACGTCGCTTCCTGCTCCCCCAGGTCTGATCACAAAGTGCCATCGCGCCTGAACTGATCGGTGGCACGCACCAGAGCTGCGGCGATGCCGGGTTCGAATGCGCCATGTCCGGCGTCAGGGATCATGTGGAAACTGGCCTCGGGCCAGGCCTGGTGCAAACGCCAGGCGGACAGCGGCGGGCAGATTACGTCGTAGCGTCCCTGCACGATGACGCAGGGCAGATGGCGGATGCAATCGACATTGCGTACCAACTGGTCTTCGGTAAAAAAGGATTCATGGCTGAAGTAATGGGCTTCCAACCGACCCACGCCCAAAGCCACGCTTTCACTGCCGAATTGCTCTTCCACATCGGGCGCTGGCAGCAGGTGAATGATGCTGCCCTCGTAACGCCCCCAGGCGCGCGCGGCGGCGACGCCAGCAGCCAAATCGCTGCCAAACAACTGCTTGCAATAGCCCTTGAGCAAATCACCCCGGTCTTCTTCCGGAATGGGTGCCACGAAGCGCGCGTGCGCATCCGGGAAGATCCAGCGTATGCCTTGGAGAAACCAGTCAATTTCGGCCCGGGTACTTAGAAAAATGCCACGCAGGACAAACCCGGTGCAGCGCGCAGGATGGGCTTGTCCGTAGGCCAGCGCCAGGGTAGAGCCCCAGGAGCCGCCAAAAACCAGCCACTGATCCACCCCCAGCAGGGTGCGAATACGCTCAATGTCCTCAATCAGCATCTGCGTCGTGTTGTTGCGGATCTCGCCCAAAGGGGTGGATTGGCCGGCGCCGCGCTGGTCGAACAACACGATACGGTAATGGGCCGGGTCAAAAAACTGGCGGTGCTTGGGCGACAGGCCGGCACCGGGCCCGCCATGCAAAAACAGCACCGGCACACCGTTCGGATTGCCACATTCTTCCCAGTACAGGGTGTGAATATCGTCCACCGCCAATCGGCCCGTGCGATGGGGTTCTATGGGCGGATACAAGGGGTGGCTGTTGTTAAGTGTGTTCATAGCGACGGCTTTAGGCAGTGTCTGGGGTTGCGCTTGGCGCATTGTGCTACCAGGGCCTCGATAGCACCTATCAATCAATTAGCCAAATTCGATTGGTCAAATACTTAGATAAAGACTAACATTCGTTCCGTGCTGATAGAAATCTTCTACCAGCTCTGTTATTCCCCCCTTAGGAGCCCACTATGACCACAGCCCAACGCCCCGAAATCAAAACCATGGCCAACCTCGAAGCCGCATTTGCCGGTGAGTCAATGGCCCATATCAAGTACCGCTACTTCGCAAAACTGGCCCGTGAAGCCGGTGACGAAGACACGGCCCGCACCTTTGAAGCCACCGCTGATCAGGAAGTGATGCACGCGTTTGGCCACCTGGATCTGCTCTACCCCAAGGCCACCATGACCCCGGCCAAGGCCTTGCAAATCGCCATCGACGGCGAAACCTATGAATACACCGAGATGTACCCCGGCTTCCGCAAAACGGCAGAAGCCGAAGGCCAAGCCGCTGCGGTAGCCGAAATGGACGAACAGATTGCCGAGAGCCGCGAACACGCAGCGGCCTTCCGTGCCACGCTGGAAAAGGCGCAAAAGCGCTTTGCCGCCCTGGCCAAGGTGGAAGAGCGCCACGCCAACCACTACAAGGCTCAGTTGGCCAAAGTCACCGGCTAAGCCACGCTGCCAACACCCCTCCATTCCTTGAACCCTGAAAGAACGAACACCATGAAAACTTATATCTGCATCGTTTGCGGCTTTGTCTATGACGAGGCCGCTGGCCGCCCAGA
>CAIQEX010000468.1 GCA_903870955.1 uncultured beta proteobacterium | reverse complement strand
GCAAATACATAGGCTGACACGATCATGGTGCGGCCCCTTCAAGAATGGTTAAAAGGCTTCGATACCCAGAATCTGCGCCGCTTGAAGTGCGGTAGCGCGCACTTGTTCAATGCTGCCACCGGTGATGTTCAAGTGCCCCATCTTGCGGCCCCGGGCAGCGCGCAACTTGCCGTACAGGTGCAGGTGCGTTCCAGGCAAAGCCAACACCTGCTCCCAGGGCGGCACGCCACCCTCAGGCCAGACGTCGCCCAGCAGGTTGAGCATGATGGCTGGGCTGTGCTGACGCGGCTGCACCAGGGGCAGCCGCGCAAGGGTACGCACCTGCAACTCAAACTGCGACACATCGCAGGCGTCCATGCTGTAGTGGCCGCTGTTGTGCGGGCGCGGTGCCATCTCGTTGACCACCAGGCCGCTCAGGCCCTGTGCTGCCGGGTTGGCCTCATCCAGCACAAAGAATTCCACGCACAGTACGCCGACGTAATCCAGCCCTGCGGCAATCGACTTGGCTGCCGCAACCGCACGCTCGGCGAGTTGGTCCGGCACATTGCCCGCATAGACCTCGGTCACGGCCAAAATGCCCTCGCGGTGCAGATTACGCTGCACCGGCAGATTGACGCAGTCCCCGTTGGAGCCACGCGCCACGATGACCGAACACTCTAGTTGCAGGGGCAGCATTTTTTCCAGCACGCAAGGCAGTTGCTGCATGTCGGCCCAAGCCTCAGCAAGCTCAGCGGCGTTGCGCACGCGCGCTTGCCCCTTGCCGTCATAGCCCATGCGCGCCGTCTTCAATATCCCCGGAAAGAGATTGGCCCCCACGCTTTCCAATTGCTCCGCCGTCTCGATCACGGCATAGGGCGCGCAAGGCACGCCGCAGCGCACAAAATGGGCCTTCTCGGCGGCACGGTCCTGGGCAATCGCCACTGCCGAAGCAGCCGGCGCCACCGGACGCGTTTTGGCCAATTCCGCCAATGCAGGCGCCGGCACATTCTCGAACTCGGTGGTGATGGCGTGCGATACCAGCGCCAGTCGCTCCAGCCCCACGGGATCTGTGTAGCTGGTCTGGATGTGGTGGTGGCTGACGCGGCCGGCCGGGCTTACCGGGTCCGGGTCCAGCACGGCGGTGAAAAAACCCATGCACTGTGCGGCGTGCGCAAACATGCGGCCGAGTTGGCCGCCGCCCATGACACCTAGCGTAATTTCCTTCGAACCGCCCAACAGCAGTGACTGTGGTTCACCAGACAGGGCGTCATCAGTCACAAAGGAGGTGGTCGCTTGTTTCAGATCTGTCATCACACAGCGCTACCGGTGATAGGCAGCACCATGTCGGTTGCGGTTTGGGTCTGGTCACGGCGGAATGCTTCGAGCTCCAGACGCAAATCACTGTTGTGGTTGGCCAAAAGGGCAATCGCAAACAAGGCCGCGTTGGCAGCACCGGCATTGCCGATGGCAAAGGTGGCGACCGGAATGCCCTTGGGCATTTGCACAATGCTGTGCAGGGAATCGACGCCTTGCAAATGCTTGCTGGCCACGGGAACACCCAAAACGGGCACCGTGGTCTTGGCCGCGATCATGCCCGGCAAATGGGCCGCGCCACCAGCACCGGCAATGATGGCCTTGAGGCCGCGAGCTGCTGCGCTTTCCGCGTAGGCGAACATCGCATCAGGCATGCGGTGGGCAGAAACCACCTTGGCTTCAAAGCCGATGCCAAACTGTTGGAGAATCTGCACTGCATGTTGCATGGTGTCCCAGTCGGAGCTGGAACCCATGACGACGCCTACTTGGATGGTTTTCATCCTTGAATTTTACGTTTACACCCAGAGCTTGTACCCATGATCAACGTCACTATTGAAAACTTCGAAGCCGAAGTCGTCGCCGCATCGCACCAAATCCCCGTTTTGGTCGACTTTTGGGCACCCTGGTGCGGCCCCTGCAAAGTGATTGGTCCGCTGCTGGAAAAGGTGGAACTGGATTACGCTGGACGCTTCAAGCTGGTGAAAATTGACTCTGACCAGGAGCAACAACTCAGCCAGGCCTTTGGTATCCGCAGCATCCCGACCTGCGTGCTGATGATGAACGGCAAGCCGGTAGACGGCTTTATGGGAGCCGTACCGGAAGGCCAGCTCAAGACCTTTTTGGACAAGCATTTACCGGCCGAGGACGCGTTGGAAGCGCTGGAAGAAATGGACGAAGCCCAGGCCTTGTTGGCTGCCGGTGACCCGAGCGCCGCACTCCATAAGTTGCACTCCGCCCTCACGGTGGACCCCGGTAACGACGACGCGCGCTACGACTACGTCAAGCTGCTGATCGAGAGCAATATGCTGGACGACGCCGAGGCCGCACTGGAACCCGCGCTGAAAGCTATTCCACGCCAAATCCGTTTTGAAGCGCTGGAGCAATTTCTGGACGCCATCCGATTTGTCGAAACCGGCGACCGGGGTGACTGGGCGCCCGAGCAATTTGACACCTTGATTGCCACCAACAAACGCGACTTCGACTCCCGCCTGGCCAAGGCACGCGTGTTGATGGTCAGTGGCAACTGGACTGAAGCCATGGACGAACTATTGGAAATCGTGATGCGCGACAAAGCCTGGAACAACGCCGTGCCACGCAAGACCTTTGTGGCTATTCTTGAACTGTTGACCCCGCCCAAACCCAAGGTTGACCCGGCGGCTGCAGGCAAGACGGCCGGTGGCATAGAGCTCATGGGCAAAGTAGTGGCCGAACAGGACCCGCAAGCCCAGTTGGTGGCAGCCTACCGGCGCAAACTCAGCATGGCGCTGAACTGAAAAAGGCCACGCAAGTGGCCTTTTCAATCTGCTGGACGCAACAAAAGTCGTTCAGAAAGGTACGGAATACTGCGCACCCAGAATCCAGACGCTACCGTCAAAGCTGCCGGTCACGCGTCCACGGTTTTGCGATTGCGTTGCAGATGTCTGGTTATTGTCAATGCTGGACTTGTCGATAAACAGGTAGGCAACTCCCACATCCAGAGTAGATCCAGAATTCAACTTCCATTGTGCGCCGGCAGAAAGCTGGGTGCGGTCATTGTCTGGCAGAGACACCAGACGGGTACTGGCCGCCTTGACTGGAGTCTGGTCGTAGGCAACGCCAAACTTCAGCGTTAGATCCTCTGCGTAGCGGTAATTGGCTCCCATGGCGAGCCGCCAGGTATCACGAAAATCGGTACCGAGGCTCTGTGCCACAGCTCCGGCAGCTTGGGTAGTGGTTGCAGTTGTTCTGACCAAGTCCAGTTTCGGGATACTGCTCCAGCCTGTGAATGCCAGATCCCCCAGCACTTCCCAAGTGTTTGACAGGCGGTGGGTTCCACTCAAAATAAATGTGTCGGGCAACTTCAGGCTGGCTTTGGCGCCACTGGTTCCTCCCGCGTTGACGGCCCCGCTTGGCCCGTTCACTGTGATGTCCCCCTTCAGGTCATATTCAACGGTAGACCGGTAAGAAACACCCACTTTGGTCTCTGGGGATAGGGTAAACAATGCTCCCACATTCCAGCCCGTGGATTCGCCGGAAATGGTCGCAGTTAACGGCGAAGCCGGGAAAACTGCGGTAGCTGGCACCCCGACTACCCCCACTGCAACCAAGCGTTTGTATTCTGCTTCCAGCCGCTGCCAGCTAACGCCTGCACCCACTGAAACCGCATTGTTCACCCGGTATGCGATTGAAGGATTGAAGTTGTAAGTTTTAACGTCAAAACTGTTGGCCTGTGCCGAGCCCTGCCAAGGGGAGCTGTATTCGGTTTTCAGTCCAAAGGGCGCACTGAAGCCTGCGCCGACATACAGGTCCTTGTCAATGGCCCAAGACAGATAGGCGTTGGGCACATAGCCGGTGCGGCCGGCATCACCGCCATTTCCCGCACTCCCCAACTGCCCGACACTGGATTGGTTGTCGCTGAACTTGAAGCTCGGAGAAATGACCGCCAGCCCCGCTGAAAACTCGCGCTCTTTCAGCTGGGTCATACCCGCCGGGTTAAAAAAGATCGTGCTGGCGTTCTCCGCCACCGCTGCAGATCCCGCATAGGAATTGCCCAGTCCGCTGACGTTTTGTTCCAGCAATTGAAACCCGGCCGCTGCCGCGTATCCGGATGACATGGCAAGCGTCAGCGCCGTGACCAGTTTTGTGTGGTTTGTTTTTCTCATAGCTTTTGTCTCCTCGTGTTATTTGGGAATAGTCCCAAAAATCAGTCTAGAACTTAAGACTACTTAGGTCAAATTGGATTGCATATTATTTATTTAAAGCAATTTTTTGCAGAATTAATGCTTACTTCAATTGCTCTCCAGTGAACAATTCTAAGCACTCAAACCGCAGCGCCGAGGACGCCGAAAAAACACCAGGAATGTTGCACTTTCCCAATGGAGAGTCAGATTTCCAAACGGTTTTTTGAACGCGTACCCGTCATCACGCCAAGACGGCGTTGACCTTGTTTTTTATCAAAATTTGTCGAAAAAATGCTTCTTTTCAGTGTTTACCCTCTCCCAGATTTCATGACTTCCAAGCATCATCGATGGTTGAAATAGCACGGTCGTTCTATTTTTAGAAATACTGATTGGAGACGTCGAATGGAAATTACAAAATCAGCCTGGGCGGCTGTTGGAGCTGCCCTCATTCTTGCTGCTTGCGGTGGTGGCAATGGTACGCAAACGTCAAAGGTGACGTTCAGTTCCCTGGTCAGCTTTGGCGATAGCTTGAGCGACATTGGAACCTACAAAGTTGGTACCGTGGCAGCGTTGGGTGGTGGAAAGTACACCATCAATTCGGCAACCGACAAGAACTGGACTGAACTAATCGCCGCGCAGTTGTCCGTTGCCACACCTTGCCCTGCACAAACTGGACTGGATGGCTCCGCGGGGCAGGGGTTTAGCGTCGCTGTGGTGAATCACGCAGGCTGCACAAACTATGCGCAAGGTGGTGCCCGCGTAACAAATCCTGTGGGACCAGGAAACAAGCTTTTGGGTGGCGGCAACGCTATCTTGGGTCAACTGACCACTCCTGTCGTGACGCAGGTTGCCAACCACTTAGCTGCTGTGGGTGGCGCTTTTTCTGGCACTGAACTGGTAACAGTGATGGCTGGCGGGAACGATGGGATCATGGCTGCTGAAACCTATGTTGGCACCATGCAAGCTATCACCGCTGGTGCCGGTGGTGCAGCTGCTGCGGCAGCAGCTTCACCAACGCTTGTGACGAATGCAAATACAGCGATGTCCACAGCCGGCACCGAACTTGCCACGCTTATCAAGACACAGATACTGGCAAAAGGTGCCAAGTATGTTTTGGTGGTTAACCTGCCAAATCTGGGCGTTACACCTTATGCAACTGCTGAAGAAGCCAAAATAGCAGGAAGCCGCGCAATCATTGCCAATTTTTCAGCGGCATTCAACACAGCATTGCAGACCGGTTTGGCTGGGACATCCAATGTCCAAATTGTTGATGCCTACACGATCATTACGGATCAAGCGGCCAACCCCGCCCAGTACGCATTGACCAACGTGACCACTACTGCCTGCAACCTGGCATCTCCCGGCAATCCGCTGGGAACTTCCCTGGTCTGCAGCGCCAACAACACCAACACAGGTGACGTTTCGCACTACCTCTTCGCGGACTCTGTTCATGGCACACCTTACGCATACAAGCTGCTCGCGCAGTTGGTATCGAAGGATCTAGCCTTTGCCGGCTGGCTGTAACACCCAATATCAGGAGAAAAGTCCATGAAAATGCATACAAAGTTATCGGCAATCGCAGTTGCAGCATTGCTTTCTCATAACGCGCTGGCGCAAAGCGCTGGAACCTGGTTGGGACGAATCGGCGCAACCACCTTGACGCCGGAAGTAAGCGGCGGCGCGTTGAGTGCCCCCAGCCTGGCAAACTCTACAACAGATGTTGGAGCATCCACGCAGTTGTCGGGTGGCATCACCTACATGTTGACGGACAATATTTCCGTTGACTTGCCGCTAGCCTTACCCTTTACCCATACCATCTATGGGGCTGGTGCCCTGAAAGGTGTTGGCAAGGTCGGACAGGTGGATGCGTTGCCTGCTTCGTTATTTCTGCAGTACCGCTTCATGGAAGCCAACGCCAAATTCCGACCCTATGTGGGAGTAGGCGCAACCTATGCCTATTTTTACAACGCAAAGGGCAGCGCCGCATTAACTGCTACGACCAACCCAGGTGGCCCACCGACCACCCTCACCATTGACGCGCAGTTCATCCTGACACCACAACTTGGCTTTACTTTTGCGCTGAGTGAAAAAACAGCACTGGATGTGGCTTACACCAAGAGCATTTTGAAGACCACCACCAGACTGTCGACTGGTCAAACCGCAGATGTGAATTTGGATCCTTCATCCGTTAGCTTGGCTCTGAGCTTCAAGTTCTAAGCAAGCGCCGTGAACTAAAACGCAGCCCACTGGCTGCGTTTTTTTCTTGCGCCTCAGAACTCAAGCCGTCAGCCGAGTCAAGGCCTCCTGGTACTTGGCAGCCGTTTTGGCAATCACCGCATCGGGCACGCGCGGTGCGGGAGGTGTCTTGCTCCAGGGCTTGCCATCGACCAGTGCCTGCTCCAGCCAGTCGCGCACAAACTGCTTGTCGTAACTGGGCGGGTTTGTGCCTTCCTGGTAACTTTCCTGCGGCCAGAAGCGCGATGAATCCGGCGTCAGCACTTCGTCCATCAGCGTCAGCGTGCCGTCTTTGTCCAGACCAAATTCAAACTTGGTGTCGGCAATGATGATGCCCTTGGTCAGTGCAATCTCAGCCGCCGCTTGGTAGATGCGGATGCTGATGTCGCGAATTTGTGTCGCCAGTTCCAGGCCGATCATCTCGACGGTTTTTTCAAACGTGATGTTCTCGTCATGGTCACCCACGGCTGCCTTGGCGGCCGGCGTGTAAATGGGTTCTGGCAACTTGGAGGCGTTCTTCAGTCCCGGTGGTAGGGGCACGCCGCAGACTGCGCTGTTTTCCTGGTATTCCTTCCATCCGCTACCGGCCAGGTAACCCCGCACAACCGCTTCCACCGGCAACGGCTTCAGGCGCTTGACCAGCATCGAGCGGCCGGTGACCTGTGCCACCTCGGACGGCAACACGACGCTTTCAGGTGCATCGCCAGTGAGGTGATTCGGGCAAATATTGGCACCCCGGGGACCGAGCTTTTCAAACCAGAACAAGGCCATTTGCGTCAGCAGTGCGCCTTTGCCGGGAATGGGCTCACCCATGATGACGTCAAACGCGGACAGGCGGTCACTGGCGACCATCAGGATGCGATCGTCGCCCACCGCGTAGTTGTCGCGCACCTTGCCACGGGCAAGCAGGGGCAGGGAAAGAGAAGAGGTGTGTACTACAGCGTTCATGGAATCCTGAAAGTAAAAAAGCCCACCACAGCCCTGCTGGGCCATGGCGAGCTTCCGATTATCGCAAAGCGTGGGGCTATGCCTTGCTAATGAACAACTTGCGCCAACTCGCCGGCTGCATAACGTGCCGCCACGACTGAAAGGCTATCGCCCCTGATTTTGCTGCCTTGGCCTTCGCAACCAAACTCGATATAGCGTTGCTTGCAGATATTCAAGGCGGCTTCACGGGCAGGCTTGAGCCAATCGCGGGCATCAAATTTTTCGGGGTTCTCAAACATGAACTTGCGTACAGCACCGGTCATGGCCAGACGGATGTCGGTGTCGATATTGATTTTGCGCACGCCAAACTTGATGGCCTTCTGGATTTCCTCGACCGGCACACCGTAAGTCTCTTTCATCTTGCCGCCATACTGGTTGATGATGGCCAGCAGGTCTTGCGGCACGCTGCTGGAGCCGTGCATGACCAAGTGGGTATTGGGCAGGCGACGGTTAATTTCTGCCACGCGGTCAATGGCCAGAATATCTCCCGTGGGCTTGCTCGTGAATTTGTATGCGCCGTGGCTGGTGCCAATGGCGATTGCCAGTGCGTCGAGCTGAGTACGTTGCACAAATTCGGCAGCCTGTTCGGGGTTGGTAAGCATCTGGTCGCGGGTCATGGTGGAATCCGTGCCGTGACCGTCTTCCTTGTCGCCCTTCATGGTTTCCAGGCTGCCCAGGCAACCCAATTCGCCTTCGACGGTGACACCGCTGGCATGCGCCATGTCCACCACCTTGCGTGTTACTTCGACGTTGTATTCAAAGCTGGCAATGGTTTTGCCGTCACCTTCCAGGCTGCCGTCCATCATGACCGAGCTGAAGCCCAGATTGATGGCTCCCTTGCAGATGTCGGGGCTTTGCCCGTGGTCCTGATGCATCACCAGCGGAATGTGCGGGTAGGCCTCGACCGCAGCCAAAATCAGGTGCTTGATGAAGGCTTCACCGGCATATTTGCGTGCACCTGCGCTGGCTTGCAAGATGACCGGCGCACCGACTGAATCGGCGGCCGCCATGACGGCTTGCACCTGCTCCAGATTGTTGACGTTGAAAGCCGGAATGCCGTAGCCATTGACTGCTGCATGGTCCAGCAATTCGCGCATGGAAACAAGTGCCATTGTTAACCCCAGGAAGATGAAAATAGAATGCGGCCACCGGTAGTAACCGCGCGGTAACTTTTACAGTCATCGAATTCTAACGTTCCCCCGACAGCACGCCAGCGCGTTATCCCGCAGTGCTGTCCCAGGTCAACAAAGCCGATTGGGGGAACCTGCGCCGGATTACTCCACCCGACAAATCTTCAGCATGTTGGTTCCGCCCGGTGCGCCCATGGGCTCGCCACAGGTAATGGCATAAACGTCGCCACTTTGCACAATGCCACGGTCCTTCAGGTGCGCTTCGGCTTGCTTGAGCGCCGTGTCGCGGTCGGCACTGGTGTCGATGAAAATCGGACGCACATTACGGTACAGCGCCATCTTGCGTTGCGATGCCACCTTGGATGTGAGCGCGTAAATCGGCACGCGAATCAGGTGACGGCTCATCCACAGCGCCGTGGAACCGCTGTCGGTCATGGCGACGATGGCCTTGGCACCCAGATGGTGGGCCGTAAAAAGCGCGCCCATGGCAATGCTCTGGTCGATGTGTTCGAACTTCTTGCCCGTGAAGTCGGCCTCCAGCTCGAAGGCTTCCTCGCCCTCTGCCGCATGACAGATCTTGGCCATTTCGATAACCGTTTCCAGCGGGTATTTGCCGGCTGCGGTTTCGGCGGACAACATGACTGCATCGGTGCCATCCAGCACGGCGTTTGCGACATCACTAACCTCGGCGCGCGTTGGCACCGGGTTGGTAATCATGGACTCCATCATCTGGGTGGCGGTGATGACCACGCGGTCATGCTCGCGGGCCAGTTTGATCATGCGTTTTTGCAAACCGGGAACCAGCGCATTGCCGACTTCCACGGCCAAGTCGCCGCGCGCCACCATGATGCCATCGCTAGCCAGCAATATTTCCAGCAGACGCGGAATCGCCTCAGCACGTTCGATCTTGGCGATCAGGGCAGGCTTATGGCCATACTCGTGCGCCGCCACGTTACAGAGTTGACGCGCCATTTCCATGTCGGTGGCGTTCTTGGGAAAACTGACCGCCACGTAGTCGGCCTGGAAACTCATCGCCGTGCGAATGTCTTCCATGTCCTTGCCAGTCAGAGCCGGGGCCGTGAGTCCGCCACCTTGCTTGTTAATGCCCTTGTTGTTGGACAACTCGCCGCCCAACCTGACGGTGGTGTGCACTTGCTCACCACGCACCGCATCGACAGTAATCACAATCAGGCCGTCATTGAGCAGCAGCACATCGCCCGCCTTGACCTCGCGCGGAAGCTCTTTGTAATCCAGACCAACGGCGTCAATATCACCCAGTTCGACGCGTTGCCCGTCCAGAACGAACTTCTGTCCGGGCTCCAGGAAAACCTTGCCTTCGGCAAACTTGCCAACACGAATTTTGGGCCCTTGCAGGTCAGCCATGATGGCCACTTCGCGGCCAGCCCGTTTGGCGGCCTCGCGCACCAATCGGGCGCGGTCAATATGGTCTTGAGCTTTGCCGTGGCTGAAGTTCAAACGCACGACGTTCACGCCCGCACGGATCATCTGTTCAAGCATTGCCGGGTCGCTCGAAGCGGGGCCCAGGGTTGCAACAATTTTGGTGGCGCGACGTGGCATAGTTTCTATCTCCTTGGAATAATCTTTCCATTTTCACATGGATAGGACTCGCGTGCGGTTACATGGCAGCATCAAGATGGCAAACTACATGCGACAATAATTGTTCAATATAAAAACCTCATGAAATCTACAGTCACTTCACCTGACGCTCGCGGCCTTTCCGTGCCGAATCTGACGCTCGTGTCCAAGACATTGGATTTTGTGGGTGCCTTGGAGTTATTGGATAACAGTGTCAAGCTGTATCAGGAAGTGGTGCAGAGTTACTTTCAGGATATTGCCAGTCTGCCGTCACGCATGGACGAACTGCTGCGCAAGCGTGATCTCTCGGAGGCCGTTCGCGCCTTGCATACCTGCAAGGGTGCATCGCTGACGGTTGGGGCCAAACTGCTATCCGAGTTATGTCGCCAATATGAGGTGAAACTCAAGGCTCTGCGACAAAACAGTGAACCCCTGGACGACAGCGCGCGGCAGGCGATGCTGAAGGAACTGGAAAGTGCAGTTGCCAATACCCGCCATGCCATTACCGAAGTGCTGGGAAGCATGCGGTCGCAAAATAGTTCCAAGGCCGCTCCCGATATAAATACCCGCGCATTGGTCGAAGATTTGATTTCCCTTCGGAACTTGCTGGCGCGCTCGGATATGCGGGCGATGGCCCGGCATAAGGCCATTTGTGCACTGCACACATCGGCAACGGATAAGTTGCAAACATTGGCGCCCACCCTCAAAGTTTTTGATTTTGCTAAAGCTGTGGTTCAATGTGACGAACTGATTAGCGACTTCAGTGCGCCCAAACAAACATGATCGACCTTGAGAAACCGGTAGCAGAGCTGCTCGACAGCACGCACGGAAAGCCCAAGCTACTGGTTGTTGACGATCAGGCGATCAATATTCAGGTCATGTACCGATGCTTTGCTGGCGACTATCAGGTCTTCATGGCAACCAATGGCGAACAGGCCCTGAGCCTTTGCAAAAGTAACCCTCCCGATTTGATCCTGTTGGACGTGGTCATGCCAGGCTTGGACGGCTTTGAAGTCTGCAAGCGACTGAAGGCGGATGCGGCGACCAGCCACATCCCGGTTATTTTTGTAACGGCCCACACCGACCCCGCCCAGGAAACCCATGGACTCAGTCTGGGGGCGGTGGATTTCATTGCCAAGCCGGTCAATCCAGACGTGGTGAGGGCACGCGTCAAAACCCATTTGACGCTGAAATTTCAGTCTGACTTGCTGCGCAAACTGGTATTTCTTGACGGCCTGACCGGGGTTTTCAACCGCCGTTACTTTGACCAGCAGATGGCGGTCGAATGGTCACGTGCAGCACGCAACAATACGCCGCTCTCGCTGATACTTCTGGATGTCGATTTTTTCAAATTTTTCAATGACCGCTACGGCCATCAGGCGGGAGACGACGCATTGCGCGTGGTCGCCGCTGCGCTGAAGAGTTGCCTGCGCCGTCCCGCTGATCTGGTGGCGCGTTACGGTGGTGAAGAGTTTGCCTGCGTGCTGCCGGAAACATCCTACGAAGACGCGCTCACCATCGCCGACGAGTTGGAGCGCAATGTGCGCGCGCTGGCGATTGAGCACCAGAATTCGACCGTTGCGCCGGTGATCACCATCAGCCTGGGTTTGGCAACGCGGATCGGGAATACCCACAACGACGTGCAAGACCTGATCGGACTAGCCGACCGCCAGCTGTACCTCGCCAAGCACTCTGGCCGCGGCCACGTCTGCAGCGCCGTGCTGACTCCAGCAACGTAATTTCCGCCAAGCAAAAGGTTTCGCCGCCAGGCCGCCCCAAGGCGAAACGCGCCCCCTTGGGGGGCAGTGAGCTACACGAAGTGAGCGAGCGTGGGGGCTATGTTTCACCGCCGGGCCGCCCCAAGGCGAAACGCGCCCCCTCGGGGGGCAGGGAGCTACACGAAGTGAGCGAGCGAGGGGGCTCTATTCAAGCGCGCGAATCGAACTGCAGGATCGCCCGGGCGATGTGCTCCAGCGGCAAGATATCGT
>CAIQEX010000467.1 GCA_903870955.1 uncultured beta proteobacterium | reverse complement strand
TCGGAAGTCACAAACACCCATTTCCCGTCCGCCGTGGCCAGCACGCCTTCGGGCTCGGCGCCGGTCTTGACTGAGAACAAGGGCTTTTTGCTGGCCACGTCATAGGCCGCCAGCTGGCTGCCGTCCTCGATGGAAACATAAGCGGTTTTGGAATCCGGCGACAGGGCAAAAATCTCCGGGCTTTCGCCGGTGGGGATGTTGTCAACCAGTTTGCCGGTAGCGACATCCACGACACCGATCTGGTCGCTATCACCGCAAGCGGTCATGATCTGCTTTCCACCATTGGCCCAGGCCATGTGGCGCGGTCGCTGGCAAACCGGGATGGAGCGAATCACCTTGCCTTCGCCATCCATTTGCAGAATGGCATTGTCTTTCTCACTGCTAACAAACACATCGGCGTGGGCAGATACGGCATGGGCCGTGAGATACAGGGCGGTGCAGGCCAGCAGCAAGCGGGAAGAATGCATATTCATGGTTGTCTCTTTCTTGTCTGTCCTATGGGACATATTTGGATCTTAATCGCAATATATATGCCAAATGCTGCGCATGCAGAGATTCAAGTTCCGACTTCATTGCGGGCACAGTTCCTGCTCCACAAGGGTAGACTCCAACGCCTATGACGCAACCCGAAAAAACCCAATCAGCCACCCCGGTTTTAATTGCCACCGCGCTGCAAAAATCCTATGGTGCCAAGGTGGCGCTGAAGTCCGTCAGCCTGTCGCTCTACCCAGGGCAATTCGTGGCCTTGCTGGGCCCCAATGGCGCGGGCAAGTCGACCCTGGTGCAGGTGTTGAGCGGTCTTTTTGTGCCAGACCAGGGGGATCTTTCGGTTCTGGGTTTTGACATTCGCAGAGATGCACCCAAGGCGCTGGCCGGTCTGGGGGTGGTGTTTCAACAGGCGTCACTGGACCTCGACTTGTCGATCCGCGCCAATCTGCTGTTTCACACCGACCTGCACGGCATCGCGCGCAAGACCGCACTGGCAAGAATCCAGAAGGGATTGGAACAGCACGGACTGCAGGGGCAGGAGGGCGTTGCCGTGCGCGCGCTGTCTGGCGGCAACCGGCGCAAGGTCGAACTGATTCGCGCGCTCTTGCACGAGCCCCGCTTTTTGTTAATGGATGAAGCCACGGTCGGGCTCGACCCGGCTTCGCGCCAAGACCTGATGCGCTCGGTCGAGACGCTCGCACAAGAAGGCAAAGTGGCGGTGCTTTGGGCCACGCATCTGGTTGACGAGGTGGTGAATGCCGATCGGGTGCTGGTGCTCAACCAGGGCGAGATTGTGTTTGATGGCACACCCGCGGACTTGATCGCGCAATCCGGTGGCCTGAGTCTGGAGCAGGCCTTTCTCAAACTCTGTCAGGGCAGCCGTGGCGGTAAACCACCGCTCTGACAGAACCCGCGCGTGCCGACCCCGGTTGCGTCAATCCACCCGGCCCTTGAGCAGGTCCGGGTAGCGCTGCAATAGTTGTTGCGCCAGCGCCTGCACGGCGGGTGAGTCCACGCCACGGGGCCTGGGCAAATCAAGCGGCAGATCGAGTGCAATATGCGAGGGACCGGTGCTCAGGAACAGCACCCGGTCTGCCAGGGCCAGTGCTTCTTGCAGGTTGTGGGTCACAAACAAAACCGTCGGCTTGATGTCCTGCCAAAGTTCCAGCAAATGCGCGCGAAGCTGATTGGCCGTTGGCACGTCCAAAGACTGAAAGGGCTCGTCCATTAAAAGCAGTTGGGGAGCCACAGAAAAAGCCCGCAACAAGGCGACGCGCCGCTGCATGCCACCCGAGAGTTGGTTGGGAAACAGATTGGCGCAATCTTTCAACCCCACCTTGGCCAGGGACTGTGCCAACTTGGTACTGTCCGCCGTCTTGTCCACCAAACGCAGGTTCTGCTCCACCGTCAGCCACGGCATCAGACGGGGCTCCTGAAACATGAATCCGATCTTGCCTGCGGAAGGCATTTGCAGGCGGCCTTCAAACGCGGTGTCCAGCCCACTGATGATCTTTAACAAGGTGGTTTTTCCCGCGCCCGATGGACCCACGATGGCCAGAAACTCACCCGGCCTTGCGGTAAAGCCCAAGTCACGGATGGCGCAATGGCCGTTGGCAAAGTGCTTGCTCTGGATGGCAACAGAAAGGGTCATGGCCGCCACCGGTTGAGTCGGTTTTCAAGGGGACGCAGCAGCAAGGTTTCCAACAGAAAAATGAGTGCGGAAAAGGCCAGTGTGTAGGCCAGGATGCTGGAGATGTCGAAGAAGTGGAAGAAACTGCCAATCTGGAAACCCACGCCATCGCTGCGGCCCAGCAATTCGACCACCAGCACAATTTTCCAGATCAGCGCCAGACCGTTGCGCGCCGAGCTGAACAGATACGGGTAGAGTTGCGGCAGATAGACCTTGAAGAAACACGCGGTGCGGCTCAGGCGATAGACCTGTGCCACCTCCAGAAGTTGCGTGTCGACGGCGCGTGCGCCTTCGCGCAGGTTGATGGCCACCATGGGAATTTTGTTGACGACTACGGCCAGGATGGCGGCTGTTTCGCTCAAGCCAAACCAGATGTAACACAGGATCGTGGTCACCAGGGCTGGTACGTTGAGCCCCAAAATCAGAAAGCTGTCGAGCACCCGGTCCACCCGCCTGGAGCGTCCCATCAAAATGCCCAGGCCCACGCCCAGCAACATGGCAAGACAGAAACTGATGGCAACCCGCAGGACCGTCTGGCCCAAGTGAAACAGCAGTTCGCCGGATCGGGTTTCGCGCACCAGCACCTCAAACACAGCCAGCGGCGTCGGCAACGCCCGGCTGTGCATTTGCATGGCCACGATTTGCCATACCGCTGCCAATGCCAGCATGGGCCAGACCCGCGACCACAGGCTGGAATGCGGGGTCGTCGATGGAATCAGTTCTTCGGACATGCGGGAAGTTTGAATCCGCTCCAGAAGGTGCCCTCAGACAAGGTCTTGGACTTGCCCACCAGCTTCTCGCCGCCGGTCTCGGCCAGTAGCTTGAAGACGGTGGCCACATTGGCCTCATAGTCGACTTCGGCGCAATGCGGAATGCCATTGCGGTAGCCTGCCCGGAGTGCCAGGAAGGTGGCGTTGTCTTCGGCACGCATCAAGGGTTTGAGGCGTTCCCACTCCGCATCGCTTTTGGCCATGATGGATTTGGCTTCCATGGAGGCGGCCATGAAGCGCTCCATGACTTGCGGATTCTGGGCCGCCCAGTCCTCGCGAAAAACCCAGCCCACCAGCGGAATGGGTTTGTCCACGCCCAGGCCACTCAGAATTTCAGGCAGCTTGATCAAAGGGCGCATGCCATTGGCTTCCAGCCTGGCATCGTAGTGCCAGACATTCAGTGCGGCATTGACCTGGCCGGAGAGCGCCAGTTCGTTGAGCAGCGGTGGCGCGGCAAAGACCGGGCGTGTCGCCGCGGCCAGATCCATGCTGAATTTTTTGGTGGCGTAGGCTCGCAGCAGCAACCAGGTTTTGTCCGACGGGCCACCCGAAACCCCAACGGATTTGCCTTTTAGATCGGCCAGGCTGCGCAAGCCGCTGTCGGCCCGGACCATGACCGAGCCCACGGCATTGGAGTAGGGCGCGAAGGTGTAGTTGTCGCCTTCGGCTCGCTGGCGCGTGACCCAAATCCAGTCCGAGACAATCACATCCACGGCACCACCTTGCAGGGCCACGGTGGATGCGTCGCCAGACGCCAAGGGCACGACTTTCAGGTTGAGGCCGCGCTTTTGCGCCAGCTTGTTGGCCTGCATGACATCCAGTTCCCAATTCACTGTTCCAAACTGGAGCACTCCGACGCGCAGTGTTGCTACGGCGGGTTCAGCGGCCTGACACAGGGGAGCAGCGAGGGCCAGAATAAAGCCGGCAAACAGACGGAAATAGGGACGCAAATGCATAGCAGGTCGGGATTACCCGAAGGTGTTGTCTCTTATGGATAAAAATTGTATTCGGGATACCGCAATTGGCGTGCCAGCCAAGCGGTCTTTCTAGCGAATCAGCAACTGAGAAATCCAGTGCGTGCCCAGGCCGATGTCATCCCGTTGCGCAGTACCGTAGGGCGGCGTGGTCAGATCATCGGGCGGGCCGCTAATCAGGTTCAAGTCCACGGCCTGCGGGATGCCGACCAGTCCGGCCTCGTCCCGCTCAAAACGGAAGTACAAACCGTTCCAGAGTTTGGCGCCAAAGTCTCTGGGTTGCTTGAATAGAAACAGCAACTGGTGCTCCAGCCAAGCGTAGTTTTTATCCGATACGACGGCAGGATTATTGTAGGGGTAGGGCACATGGCACAGCACCTCTTCTGCTGATTCGAGACACTTGAACTCTTTCATGGACAGAAAGTGATCGTTGAAGCGGTCGTGATTCATGGTCAGCGTCACGCTGCTGTTGCCATTGGCCAGTGGTTTGAATTCCACGCTGCCGATGGGAATGATTTGTTGGTCGCGTGTCAGGGCGCTGACGCTTTTGATGCCAGCCAGCTCCCAGGCCGATGCCAGCGGCGCTACAAAAAGAAGGCAGAGCAAGGTGAGGGTTTTCGTCATTCGGTTTAGCGCAGGGACTGCTCCAGATCTATGTGTACGGTTAGTGCATTGGCAATGGTATCGAGCT
>CAIQEX010000466.1 GCA_903870955.1 uncultured beta proteobacterium | reverse complement strand
TCGTCTACAACGATGGTGATGGCTCGACCGGTTATGACGTGGCGGTACCGTTGCAGTTGTCGTCGATGGACCATATGTTCCATGAACTGCATCTGGGCGTGCAACCCTTGCCCTTCAAGTACATGAAGGACACCTACACCATGATCAATGGTCGTGGCTATCCGGATACGGTCAACCCCGATCCATTGCTGCCACCGGCAGAAAAGGTGGAGGTCATCGGCGATAGCGCTACCTCTTCACAACCCATCAATTCCCGCGTCAGCGCCAAGGTGGGTGAGCGCGTGTTGTTGCGCTTGTCCAACCTGAGCGTGACCAACTACTACACCGTGACAGCTTTGGGTCTGCCCATGAAAGTGGTGGGCTCTGGAGCCCGTCACCTGCGTGGACCGGCTGTAGATGGAGCGGCTGCCAAAGACCTGTACTACGAAACCACTTCGGTGACGTTGGGCGGAGGCGAGTCGGCGGAGGTGCTGGTGGACACGACGAACGTGGCCCCTGGAACCTACTTTTTGTACACCACCAACTTGAACTACTTGAGTAACTTCGAGCAGGACAACGGCGGCATGATGACGGAAATCGTCATTGCAGCCAACTAATCGCAGATGCAACGCAGTCGGCACATGTCAGGAGAGGCGCAATGAACACGAACTCAATACTCAAGTCGCTACCCCGGATTCTCCGGGTCGGTGTTGCGACGTTACTGGTGACCCTGGGCATGCAAGCCCAGGCCACCGTCATCGGTTGGACTGGTGAGGGCACTGGCGCTCCGGACAATCCACGAACCTTTACGCTAACCGCCAAGCAGGACTTCATCAGTACCTCGGACGGTAACAGCCACTATGCCTGGGGCTATGCGCATGGCAACGAGTTTGCCATGCAGTATCCCGGTCCGACGTTGATCGTCAACCAGGGCGACACGGTCAAGGTAACTTTGAACAATACCTTGCCGGTGCGGGCGTCCATCGTGTTTCCGGGACAGAGCGGTGTAACCGCCCAAGGCGGAGTAGCCGGCTTGCTAACCAGGGAGGCTGCTGCCTTGGCTGAGTTGCCGGGCGCAAATGCTGCACCGGTGGCTGGCCCGACATACACATTCGTAGCGACCAATGCCGGTACCTACATGTACCACAGCGGCACCAACCCGGACCTGCAGATCGAGATGGGTCTGGTTGGCGCGCTGATTGTTCGACCAACGGGGTGCGACGTTGCGGCTGCCGTGCGTTGCAAGATTGCCTATACCAACCCGGGTACAGGCTTTGACCGTGAGAACCTGTTCGTACTCAGTGAGATGGATACAGACTTCCATTGGAAAGTGTATGGGCAGGTGTTCTCAGGTGCGCAAGTGGATGTGGACACCTCCACGATTCACCCCAGCATCTGGTTCATCAACGGACGCAATGCACCTGACACCTTGCTCGAAAACGGTGTGTACTGGTTGCCCACGCAACCGTACAACGCCCTGCCACGCCTGCACCCAGGTGAGCGTCTGCTGATGCGTGTGGTGAGTGCAGGTCGCGATTTGCATCCCTTCCACCACCACGGCAACCATGCCACGGCTATTGCCCGTGACGGCCAGGTGCTGACCAGTGCGCCTGGTGGTGCACCGGATCTGACTTCGCCTGAGTTCACCATTCGTGCCATTCCTGGACAGACCATTGACATGATCTATGAGTGGACCGGCAAGGGAATCGGTTGGGATATTTATGGCACACCGGATATGAACGATCACACCTGTACTAATCGCGGCGACGGATTTGACGCGGTAACCAAAGAATGGTGCGCAGATCACACCAAGCCGATTCCCGTCACGATCCCGGGACAACTCGATATCGCCTATGGCGAAAGCTACAGCGGCAGTCCATTCCTGGGAATGACCGGAATCCTGCCCCAGGGCCATCCTGGCCTCAATACCACCGGCGGTTACTACCATATGTTGCATTCGCACAATGAAAAAGAGCTGACCACTGATGACATCTTCCCGGGCGGCATGATGACGATGATCATCGTGGAACCTGTGGGCGTCGATCTGGATACGGAATAGTCCTCACAGGGGAGATTGCAATCATGCGTACCAAACAAATCACGATCAAGCTTGGCGCCACGGCGCTGCTGATGGCCGCCGCAGGTAACTCTGCATTCGCTGCCGAATACTGGCTGCAGGCAGCCACGACTACCGTTGCTTTGCCCAGCCCAACCGGACCGGTCAACGTTCCGATGTGGGGCTATGCAAAGTGCGAAACAAACTTTGAGAACTGTGGCGAGGTTTCGGTTCCCGGCCCGGCCCTCACAGTGCCAGCAAGCGATGTCAGCCTGACCGTGCACCTGAAAAACACCTTGACCGCACCAACTTCGTTGGTCATCAATGGACTGGTCAAGCCTATGGCGCCGGTCTGGACCGAACCGAGCGACCCTTCCACTGCGTTGAACTCTCGCGGTACCAGCACAACAGCTCGTGTGCGTTCATTTGATACAGAGGCTGCACCGGATGGCGACGCCGTCTATACCTGGCCCAACGTCCGACCTGGAACTTATTTGTACCAGAGCGGCACACAACCCCAGGTGCAGGTGCAAATGGGCTTGTACGGCGCGGCGACTAAAAACGCTTTAGAAGCGGTGGTTGGAACCTCGCCTGCGCAAGCCTATGCAGGTACTGCATACGACAACCAGGCCACTTTGCTGTACAGCGAAATTGACCCGGTCTTGCACGCGGCGGTGGCTGACGGTACCTACGGTGTGGCAGGAACCGGCCCCACCAGCACCTTTAACTACGCGCCGAAATACTTTTTGGTCAATGGCCAGCCCTATCCAGGCAATGGCGTGATCACACCCACGGGCAACAGCGGTACGACGCTGTTGCGCCTGTTGAACGCCGGCCTGACGACGCACGTGCCGATGATATTGGGCAAGAATTGGGAAACCGTGGCAGAAGACGGCAAACCCTACCCGTATCGCCGCAGCCAATACACAGCGCTGCTACCGGCTGCCAAGACCATGGACGTGGTGCTGACTGCCGAAGCGGGTGCTGTGTATCCCCTCATGGACCGACGCCTGAGCCTTTCCAGCGCGGGTGAGTCTGGTAGCGGGATGATGACCTTCCTGAACTTTGCTACGGATGGTGCAGGC
>CAIQEX010000465.1 GCA_903870955.1 uncultured beta proteobacterium | reverse complement strand
GTTCATGCTGGTGTGGTGCGGTGGTCGAGCAAGATGAAAACTGGTTAGACGTATGCGCCCGTCGCCCTTTTCGGATCCTTATGCGGCAGCGCTTGCCGCAGCAGCTGTGGCAGCTGCGACGTTGTTACTCGTAAGAACACCATCGGCCAGTAATTTCTTGACCACGGTTTCCTGGCCATTGAAGGCCTGCACAAAACCCTCGAGCGGCATCACCAGCACATGGCTGATACTGGTTTTTGGTTCCGCAAGGTTGTTTCCGGGGACCATATCCAATATGGAAAATTCCAGGCGCACGGTATTGCCGGCAATCTGTAGGTTGGTGAGTCGGTCAGCAAAAAAAGTGTTCACAGTGTTTCCTTGGTTTTTTCAGTCCATCAAATATTCAAAAACAAAATGCCCCAGATCGTGGGGCAGAAATAATCCTGGGGTTTCAGCGCTGTCGGGTTTGTGCCGCAGTGGCGCGCCAAGTTCCATCCACCTGCTCAAGCAGATACTTTTCTTCAGATTCAAAGCGGTACGGCTTGTCGGCTTGTCGGCCTTCTTCGATCACGATTGACTTGACCGCAACCGGCCCACATGGAGACGCGTTGGTCTCGTTCGGCTTGCCCTCCAAAGTGATGCGTCTGTGCTTGTAATTGCTCAAGGTGGACACTGCCGTAACGATGCTGTCGGCCAGTTCGGCTCCTTCCAGTTCGATCTCTGTCATCTTGCCGTTGGCGCCCCGCACCGTCGCCTTGACCCGGACGTCCGGGCCAAACATGGAAAGAATGGCTGCAGCGTCTCCGCGCACGATGTTTTGATCCAGTTCATGGGTCCAGCGTTTGGCAACTTCACCGGGTACACAGGCGGCATTTTGTTTGCGCTTGGCTTGGAGTTCCTGCTGGTTGTTCACCGCAGCGCTTTTTGCCAGTTGATCCATGTCAGCGTCAAATTTTCCGGGTACATAGAAGTCCGGCACCTTCTCCAACAGCACCGGAAATAGCAGCGTCAACAGGGCTCTGGATTTTCCTGGAGCACGGGCAAAACCAACCTTGCCCGGGTCGATATCGACCGACTGCCCCACCGCCTCCAGGGTGGTACCACCCTGATTCACCTTGTCATAAGTACCCGGCTTGAAGCGCGACGCGTCCTCGTCTTCGACCAGCAGCACATAGGGTTCGTGATCGGTCCCGCGTATACCAATCGTGGCAGTAGGCGTTGTCAGGACGCTACCTTTGCGGTTGAGCTTTCCAATCCAGCCAGAGATGATGCGCAATGCACCCTTGAACAACTGGATCCGGTTGCTGTCAGTTGCTGTGCCTTCGGCAGAAAACTGCAGTGCGACGAACTCAGCACCCGGGCGAATCGCGATATAACCGGCATCCTGCGTCTTCAGGACAGCCTCAGCAGTCGCACCAGCAGTCAAACGCTCACCCACTAACACGATGTCACCGAGCTTCAACAAGTGCTTGCCGTTGGCACCGTCTGCGACCACTTCCCCTTCAATGCGCCACACCGAAGCAAAGGGTTTGATGGTCGCCTCTGCTGCGAGCGCGAAGTGGAAGGCCGTCGCCCAGAAAACTAGCGTGAAGGCAAGGAAGTGCATCGCGCGCCGAATTCCAGCAAGCTTCGCTGAAGATTCAAGCACCCCTGCCTGAACAATAAAAATCTTTGTCGACAAAATATTCATCTTGGTATGGATCGGCTTGACACGCTATAGATTTACAGAGCCTCCCGAATACTCTGCGATCCGTATTTCAGCTAAATTATCCCGAAATTTGATACTAAATGTAAGATATTTCGATGACAACGCTGGCGCAAAGGCTTATATGGCGCGTCTGCACACAGGTTCGCTCCATAACATGGGCAGCAATGCTTCTGAACATCAGTCCTTTCTGCTAACCCACCACCCCTCCAAACTGTAAATCACCAGTGCCGCCCAGATCAGCACAAAACCTACAAAGCGGGCGCTGGCAAAAGGCTCGTGAAAGAGCCAGACGCCGATGGCAAATTGCAGGCTGGGCGAGATGTATTGCAGGATGCCCATGGTGGTGAAGCTGATGCGCCTGGCACCTGCCGCGAACAGCAGCAACGGCAAAGCCGTCATCGGGCCGCCAAACAGCAGCCAGCCCATCAGGGCGGGGTCAAACTTCACAAAGGTGCTGTTGCCCTGCCAGCTCAGGTAGGCCAGGCCCAGCAGAGCCAGCGGTGCCAACAGAAAAGTCTCCAGTGACAAGCCTTCCAGCGCACCCAGGGCACCCACCTTGCGCAACAGTCCGTAGCCGCCAAAGCTGAAGGCCAGTATCAGTGCAATCCAGGGCGGATGCCCGGCCTGCACCGCCAGCCACAGCACGCCCGAACTGGCCACGACGACAGCCAGCCATTGGCCGCGACGCGGGCGCTCATGCAACACAAAGAAGCCAATCGCCACGTTCACCAGCGGCAATATGAAATAGCCCAAACTGGCGTCCAGCAAATGCTGGTTGTGCACGGCCCAGACGTAGGTCAACCAGTTGAGTGTCAGCAACGCCGCAGACAACGCAAAAGCGGCCAGCACGCGCGGTTGGCGCGCCACCGCGCGCAACCAGTCCCAGCGGCGCAGAAACGTCAACACGCACAGCAGAAACACCGCCGACCACAGCGTGCGGTGCATCACCACCTCCAGGGGCATCACGCCAGCGAGTTGGTGAAAGTACAGGGGAAACAAACCCCAGGCGATATAGGCGCCGGCCGCGTAAAGGACGCCGGGGTTCATGGAATCAAGGGACAAAGCATGCTGGCATTGTCGCCGCCCACGTCGCAACGAACTGTCGCCCGTCCGACCCGAATTGCCACACGGCTGACTCACACGCTTGGGTTCAAGCCCATAAAAAAACGCGCCCGAAGGCGCGTCTTTCAAGAGCGGTGCAAGGCTTACTTGCTGACCACGCGGACCATTTCCAGGCACTTGTTGGAGTAGCCCCATTCGTTGTCGTACCAGCTTACGAGCTTGACGAAGGTGCCGTCCAGGGCAATGCTGGCGTCGGCATCGAAGATGGAGGTGCGGGTGTCACCACGGAAGTCGGTGGCCACCACCTTGTCTTCGGTGTAACCCAACACGCCCTTCAGGGCGCCTTCGCTCTGGGCCTTGATTTCGGCGCAGATTTCAGCCAGGGTGGCGCTGGTGTTCAGCTCGACGGTCAGGTCAACCACCGACACATCGCTGGTCGGCACGCGGAAGGCCATGCCGGTGAGCTTCTTGTTCAGCTCAGGAATGACCACGCCCACGGCCTTGGCAGCGCCAGTGCTGGAGGGGATGATGTTTTCCAGAATGCCACGGCCGCCGCGCCAGTCTTTGTTGGACGGGCCGTCCACCGTCTTCTGGGTGGCGGTGGCAGCGTGCACCGTGGTCATCAGACCGCGCTTGATGCCCCATTTGTCATTCACCACCTTGGCCAGAGGAGCCAGGCAGTTGGTGGTGCAGGAGGCGTTGGAGACGATGGCCTGACCGGCATAGGTCTTGTCGTTCACGCCAAACACGAACATCGGGGTGTCGTCTTTGGAGGGAGCGGACAGGATGACCTTGGTGGCGCCGGCATCGATGTGCTTTTGTGCCGTGACCTTGTCCAGGAACAGGCCAGTGGATTCGATCACCACGGTGGCACCGACTTCATTCCACTTCAGGTTGGCGGGGTCGCGCTCTTGTGTCAGGCGGATCTTCTTGCCATTGACAACCAGGGTATTGCC
>CAIQEX010000464.1 GCA_903870955.1 uncultured beta proteobacterium | reverse complement strand
CGTGCAACGGGCATGGATGTGGCCGTGTTCCGCAACAGCCAGGACGAGGTCTTTGCCCTGCTGGATCGCTGCCCGCACAAGGGCGGGCCCCTCAGCCAAGGGATCGTGTTCGGCACGCAGGTGGCTTGCCCATTGCACAATTGGAGCATCGGTCTGTGCGACGGCCAGGCCTCGCTGCCGGATGAAGGCTGCACACCGAAGTTCAGCGTCAAATTGGAAGAGGGCGCGGTGTACCTGAAGGCGTCCGAGCTCTATGGCCACGCGACCGATCTGGTGCGGCCGATTGCCGGACCAGCACGGCGTATCGCGTCCGTCTGAGACCCCGCCAGAGAACGCCGCTATGCAAGAAACCAAGTCCACCTGTCCCTACTGCGGTGTCGGCTGCGGCGTCATCATCGAGAGCCAAGGCGCGCAGATCACGGGTGTGCGTGGCGACCCGGAGCACCCGGCCAACTTCGGGCGCCTGTGTTCCAAGGGCAGCACGCTGCATCTGACGGCGAGCGCGCCCGTCACGCTGCAAACGCGCCTGCTGCAACCGATGCGGCGCATGGCGCGCGGAGCCGCACCGCAGGCGGTGAGTTGGGACGCGGCACTGGGTCACGCCACCCGCGAATTCGCCCGCATCATCCGCGACCATGGGCCCGATGCGGTGGGTTTCTACGTCTCCGGCCAGTTGATGACGGAGGACTATTACGTCTTCAACAAACTGGCCAAGGGCTTGGTCGGCACCAACAACATCGACACCAATTCGCGCCTGTGCATGAGCAGCGCCGTGGCCGGTTACAAGAAGACCCTGGGTGCCGATGCGCCACCGGCCTGCTACGACGACATCAACCATGCGTCCACGCTGTTCATCGTCGGCTCCAACACCGCCTACGCGCACCCGGTGCTGTTCCGCCGCATCGAGGACGCCAGACGGGCTAACCCGGCGTTGAAAATCATCGTGGTCGACCCGCGCCGCACCGACACCGCCGATAGTGCCGACCTGCATCTGGCCATTCAGCCCGGCACCGATGTGATGCTGTTCAACGGCATGCTGCACCTGATGCTGTGGGAGGGCTGGCTGGACGCCGCCTATGTGGCGGCGCACACCCAGGGTTTTGAAGAATTGAAGGCCACGGTGCGGGACTGCACGCCCGACGCGGTGGCGCAGATCTGCGGCATCAGCAAGGACGCGCTGCTGCAGGCGACGCGTCTGTTCGCCCAATCCACCGCCACGCTCAGCCTGTATTGCCAGGGCCTGAATCAATCCAGCAGCGGCACGGCCAAGAACGCGGCCTTGATCAATCTGCACCTGGCCACCGGCCAGATTGGCAAGCCCGGTGCCGGTCCGTTTTCACTCACGGGCCAACCCAATGCGATGGGCGGACGCGAGGTCGGCGGACTGGCCAACTTGTTGAGTGCGCACCGCGACCTGGCCAACCCCGAACACCGGGCCGAAGTCGCTGCACTCTGGGGCGTGGATGCCGTGCCAGAAAAGCCCGGCAAGACCGCCGTTGAAATGTTCCAGGCCGCTGCCGACGGCGAGATCAAAGCCTTGTGGATTGCCTGTACCAACCCTGCCCAAAGCATGCCGGATCAGGCCACGGTGCGCCGCGCGCTGGAGCGTGCCGAACTGGTCATCGTGCAAGAGGCCTTTGCCACAACCGCCACCTGTACCTATGCGGATCTGCTTTTGCCCGCTACCACCTGGGGCGAAAAGGAAGGCACCGTCACCAACAGCGAGCGCCGCATCAGCCGCGTGCGCGCCGCAGTGCCGCCGCCTGCGATTGCAGGTTCGGATAACACGCCGCGCCACGATTGGTCCATCGCCACGGAATTCGCGCAGCGCTTGGAGCAGGCCCTGGGCCGCAGTGAAACCACACTGTTTCCCTACACCACGCCCGAGGACATCTGGAACGAGCACCGCGAGTCGACCCGTGGCCGCGATCTGGACATTACCGGCCTGAGCTACGCCATGCTGGAAGAAGCGCCGCAGCAATGGCCTTTTGTTTCGGGCGCCACGACCGGTAAAGCCCGCCTCTACGAAGACGGCATTTTCCCCACGCCGGACGGCCGCGCCCGTTTCGCCAATGTGAAATACCAGCCGGTGGCCGAGCCCCGCGAGGCGCGTTATCCGTTCTCGCTCAACACCGGTCGCCTGCGCGACCAGTGGCATGGCATGAGCCGCACCGGCACGCTCGGTCGTCTGTTCGGTCATGTGCCAGAGCCCGCCTTGCAAATGCACCCGCAGGACATGGCGCGGCGTCTGCTGAGCGAAGGCGATCTGGTGCAGGTGACGAGCAGGCGCGGCTCGATTGTGGTGCCGGTGCAGGCCAGCGCAGAGCAGGGCATGAGCCAGGTGTTTCTGGCGATGCACTGGGGCGAAGAATTCTTGAGCGGGCGCAGCAGCACCGGGTCGCGTCTGGCCGGTGTGAATGCCCTGACCACGCCGGCGTTTTGTCCGGACTCCAAACAACCCGAGTTCAAGCATGCCGCCGTCAAGGTGTTGAAGGCCGAACTGCCTTGGACCCTGCTGGCCATGGCCTGGCTACCGGCAGCGGACGTGCTGGCGGCGCGTATCCAACTGCAGGCGTTGATGGCTGAGTTTCCTTTTGCCAGTTGCGTGCCCTTTGCCAGCACCGCAGTGGCCGGTGGCGAGGAGCGCCAGGGTTTGTTGTTCCGCGCCGCGGCCCATGCGGCGGTACCCGCAGACCTGTTGGAGCGCATCGAAGCCGTGTTGCAGTTGCAAGGCCCTGCGGTGCTGCGCTACGCAGACGCCAAGCAAGGCCAGCGTCGCGTCATGCGCCAAAGGCGCGCGGGCACCGACACGCTTCTGGAAGGCTTTTTGCTGGCGGGTGACACCCGCGCCCAAGCCTGGATCAGCGGCCTGCTTCAGGATGGGTTGCCGGCCCAGGCCTATGGTCGCGCGCTCCTGCTGCCAGTGAGCAAACCACCGCTGCCGGTGGCCGCGCTCGGCAAAGTGGTGTGTACCTGCTTCCATGTCAGGGACATCGCAATCGAGGACAATTTGCGCACCTGCTCCGGAACCCCTGCTGCAAGGCTGGCAAAATTGCAGGGTGCGTTGCACTGCGGCACCAACTGCGGCTCCTGCATCCCCGAATTGCAGCGCATGGTGCGCAGCACCACCAGCCAACCCATTATTCCCATCCTGACGGCACACGCTGTTTGAACACTGTGAAAAACGATCTTTCTTCCCATCCCGCGCGCGGCCAAGTGACCTTGGTGGGCGCCGGTCCGGGTGACCCCGAACTGCTGACGATCAAGGCCTTCAAGGCGATCCAGGCCGCCACGGTGTTGCTGGTGGATGACTTGGTGAGCGAGTCCATCGTGGCGCTGGCCGATCCGGCGGCCCGTGTGGTCTGGGTCGGCAAACGTGGCGGTTGCAAGTCGACGCCGCAATCGTTCATTGAAAAGCTCATGATCACTGCCGCCCAGGAAGGCGAGCGGGTGGTGCGCCTCAAGGGCGGCGACCCGTTTCTGTTCGGCCGGGGCGGCGAAGAAGTGGAACACCTGCAGGCCGCTGGCGTGCGCGTCACGGTGCTGAATGGAATCACCTCGGGACTGGCTGCGGTGACCTCGCTGAATACGCCGCTGACGCACCGCGACTTTGCGCATGGCGTGGTGTTTGTCACTGGCCACGCCAAGCCAGGCGACCGTGGCACCGATTGGCGCGCGCTGGCCCAAACCGCGCGCCAGGCCAAGCTGACCCTGGTGATCTACATGGGTGTGACCGGCGCGGCCCACATCCAGGCGGAGCTGCTGCATGGCTTGGCTGCGGGCACACCCGTGGCCATCATCCAGAACGCCAGCCTGCCGGAGCAGCGCCACGCCACGTGCGTGCTGGCGGACCTGGCCGAGACCATCCAGCGCGAAGGCCTGGGCAGTCCGGCCGTGATCGTGGTGGGCGATGTGGTGCAGGGGCTGTTGGCGGCAAATGCTGACGTACCGTTGCACCTATCGGGCACGCGCGGCTCCTGAGTTTCTATTAACCGGCGCGGTTGTTCGCTGACGCCCGTTTCGTGCAACTTCCCCAATTTGTCTTTTTCCGTTGGTTCAGGATCACTGAATCAGCATGCGGTCAGCGCAGGTCACATGGCTGTAATATAAAAACGATAAATTTGAAACATAGTCGTTGGACGGCGATCCATGGAGCTGCGGGGAATGCAAACATCCATCAAGTATTTAAAAACGGAAAAGGGGCGCTACGAATTGGCGCCAGGGGTGCGCACGCTGACTCTGCGTGAACGCTCGTTTCTACTCATGGCTACAGGGCACAGAACGCTGGCCGACATCAGCAAGGCCTTGCCTGGCAATAGCGTTGAAATTGCCAATCAGCTGCTTGAAAAGGGCTTCATTGCGGTACCTACTGCGCCTGCACCTGCTGCGCAGAAGCTCGACATGCGTGAGTCAGCGGATGAGTCAGCGGATGAATCAACGGCACTGCAAAACGCCGGTCAGATCGATGTATTCGAAGGCAAGAAGTCGTTGGCCGCGACCCGCATGTATTTGTTCGATATGTCGGAGCGCATTTTTTCGCGCAAAGACCCGGCACTGGCCGATCGTTTGCGCAGCAGCTTGCGCGAAGCCCGTGACCGTGAATCGATGCTGGAAGTGAGCGCCGTACTGCTCGAAGTCATAGAACGCCTCGCAGGCAGTGACAGAGCCAACCATGTCCGTGAACGCATCGCCAAATTGCTACCCCCTGAAGTCAGCCATTAGCGTGGGTGGGCATTAACAAAGTTAGGCTCAAAACCTAACGAAGTTGCGCGCAACTTTGATTAGGACGCGAAAAGGCAACCATTAGACGGTCGGTCTGTGTTCATAAATTCTGAGGCTGTCTACCGACTTTCACACGGCACCATTGGAAGTCGGCACGGCCTCCAGAACAGTCTTTCGGAATAGGCTGCTTTGTAGCAGTCCGATGAACATCAATTTGCACGGCGATTACGCTAATGCCCCAAAACCAGATACTGAATTCGTTTTTTCAAGCGCGGCTACAAAGTCCCCTTTGCCAAAGGGTTTGACCAGCAAGCGCCAAGGTACTTCTGCACGATGCGTGGCAGTTTCTCTGGAGTATCCAGACATTAACAAAATTTTCATTGCCGGGTACATGACAGCAGCCTTTTCAGCAAGGCCGATTCCGTCTAACTGGCCGGGCATGACGATGTCGCTAAGCAAGACATCAAAAGCTCTGACTGCAAGCAGTGTGAGTGCGTCGTCCGCTGAGTGTGTGACAACAGCAGTGTGACCTTCCGCTCGGGCCCAATCCCGCACCAGTTCTGCAAGGGCGGGTTCGTCATCAACGATCAGTATTTTGCGATTGCTCGTCGAGAAAGCTTGCTGGCTTGGTATGACGACAGGCTTGTCCTGCGTCGCTAATGGGTTTGTGCCTTTTGCCAGAGGCAGGGCAATCTCGATCGATGTTCCCACGCCCTCGGTGCTTTGAATATTCATGGTGCCGCCGGATTGCTTTGCGAAGCCTGCCACCATAGACAATCCCAGACCGGTGCCACGACCGCGCTCTTTGGTGGTGAAGAATGGTTCAGTAGCACGTTTGAGTACCGCATCCGGCATGCCCGTTCCGGTGTCTTTGACCACGATGTGGGCCATGCCATTCGTGACGTCCAGACCCAGTGTCAAGTCGCCGCCTTGGGGCATGGCGTCTTTTGCGTTCACGATCAGATTCAGCAGCACAGCCTCCAGGCCGGCTTCATCAACTTCTACGTAGACATTGGCGCCGGGTGGATTCAGTGCAAAACGCACGCGTTGCCCCAGCGCATGCCTCAGCAGGGGCGAAATGCGCTCAATCAGGGCCCACAGGTCGACAGTGGCTGGCAACAGAGGCTGTTTGCTGGCCAGGGCCAGTAGCGCCTTCACCAAACCAACGCCGCGCTGGGCGGCACCGATGGCAACGTCCAGGCGTTTGGTAGCTGCGTCTACCTTGACATCAGGTTTCACCAGATCGAGATTGCCCACGATGATGGCCAGCAGGTTGTTGAAGTCGTGCGCCATTCCGCCCGTGAGCTGACCGATGGATTCGAGCTTTTGAGCCACCCGGGCGCGCTCTTCCGCCATTTTCCGGTCGTGGATATCGGTGCTGGTTTGTAAAAAATAAGAACCAGCGCCATCTTGCCCTACCACCCGCGTCATTTGCGAGGAAAACCAGAGGTACGCACCATCGTGTCTGCGCCTGCGGCACTCACAAAACTCGGAGACTTGCTCTTGAGTCAATGCGGAGGATATGTAGCGCTGCACATGCTCCAAATCTTCCGGGTGAACTCCAGATAGTACCCAATCAAACCCGGCAGCCTGTTCTTCCGGGCTGGGCTTGATGTAGTCAATCGTGCGGCGATTGACCCAAAGAATGGTGCCATGCACATCCATGCTGGAGACCAATTGGGGCACCAACTCAATGAGTTGATTAAAACTCTGTTGAATCACAAGCACCTTTCTCTGACGCAGGATGCCAACAATCAACATGACGGACAAAACCATTAGCAACCCGGCAACAACCGACG
>CAIQEX010000463.1 GCA_903870955.1 uncultured beta proteobacterium | reverse complement strand
TGGGGGAGTAAAAAAGGTTGGGGGAGTAAAAAAGGTTGGGGGAGTAAAAAAGCTTGGAGAACTAAAAAGCGAGGGTATAGAGAAATGACAATGCCAGAAACAGATCCAATGCCAGAAGCAAACAACCCAGACCGTCAGCGCCTAGAAGCACTTCGCTCCCAACTGCACACCCTGGCGCACCAGTACTACGTCCTCGACGCCCCCACCGTGCCCGATGCCGAATACGACCGTCTATTCCGCGAACTGCAGGCCATCGAAGCGACCCACCCAGATTGGCTGACCCCAGATTCCCCCACACAGCGTGTCGGTGGCAAGCCGCTGGACCAATTCGCCAGCGTCCGCCACGCTGTGCCCATGCTCAGCATTCGCACCGAAACCGATACCGAATCCAGCGGCGCGCAGGCCTTTGATACCCGCGTGCGCAAGGAACTCGAACTAACGGATGCCGACGCCCCTGTGGAATACGTGGCCGAGCTGAAGTTTGACGGTCTGGCCATCAACCTGCGCTACGAGAACGGTGTGCTGGTGCAGGCCGCTACGCGCGGTGACGGCGAAAATGGCGAGGACGTGACGCAGA
The DNA here is from genome assembly GCA_903870955.1 of uncultured beta proteobacterium. Classification (GTDB taxonomy): domain Bacteria; phylum Pseudomonadota; class Gammaproteobacteria; order Burkholderiales; family Burkholderiaceae_C; genus Allorhodoferax. The sequence goes on along the minus strand of CAIQEX010000463.1, from coordinate 1,915 downwards.
ACATCCGCACCGTGGGCCAAATCCCATTGAAACTTGCAACCATTGGCTTTCCCCCCGTGCTGGAAGTGCGGGGCGAGGTTTACATGCGGCGCGACGATTTCGAGGCCTTGAACGAGCGTCAGCGTGCGCGCATTGCAGCCGGCGAAAAAGGTGAAAAAACCTTTGTGAACCCACGCAATGCTGCCGCCGGTGCCGTGCGCCAGCTCGACCCAGGCATTGCCGCGCAGCGCCCCTTGAGTTTCTTTGCTTACGGTGTGGGCGAGGTGGCTCCTCAAACGGTGGGCAGCCTGTTCGCCACGCACATGGAACTGCTGCAGACGCTAAAAGGTTGGGGCTTTCCGGTGGCAGAAGAAATCCGCGTGGTGCGCGGTGCCGATGAACTGGTGGCCTTCCACCAACATATCGCCCAGACCCGGGATCAGTTGCCCTTTGACATTGATGGCGTGGTCTACAAGGTCAACAGTTTGCCGCTGCAGCAACGCCTCGGTTTTGTTACCCGCGAGCCACGCTGGGCTGTCGCGCACAAGTTTCCAGCGCAAGAACAAATGACCACCGTGGTGGCTATTGATGTGCAGGTCGGGCGCACCGGCAAACTCACGCCCGTGGCCAAGTTGGCGCCGGTGTTTGTCGGCGGTGTCACCGTCACCAACGCCACCTTGCACAACGAGGATGAGGCCCGGCGCAAGGATGTGCGCGTCGGCGACACCGTTATCGTGCGCCGTGCGGGGGATGTGATTCCTGAAGTGGTCGGGGTGGTGCCGCCAGCGGCCGATCAACCACCGCGCGAGCGCAGTGCCATCTTCACCATGCCGCGCATTTGCCCGGTGTGCGGTTCCGTAGCTGTGCGGGAAGAGGGTGAGGCGGACTACCGCTGCACCGGCGGTTTGTTCTGCAACGCCCAGTGCAAGCAGGCCATATTGCACTTTGCGCAACGGCGAGCCGTGGAGATTGAAGGCCTGGGCGATAAGCTGGTTGAGCAACTGGTGGACGCCAAGATTATTCGCACTTTGCCGGACCTCTATCGCCTGGGATTCACGGCATTGGCAGGGCTGGATCGCATGGCTGAAAAGTCCGCGCAGAACATCGTTGATGCGCTGGAAAAATCCAAGCAGACCACCTTGCCGCGCTTTCTGTTTGGCTTGGGAATTCGCCACGTCGGCGAGGCCACGGCCAAAGAACTGGCGCGCCATTTTGGTGGCCTCGACGCCATCATGGACGCCAGCGAAGAGGCATTGCTGCAAGTCAATGACGTCGGCCCCATCGTCGCCAAAAGCCTGCGTACCTTTTTTGAGCAGGCGCACAACCGTGAAGTGGTGGAACAACTGCGCGCCTGTGGCATCCGTTGGGAGGAGGGCGCCGCAAGCGCTGACTCGCCCAAACCATTGGCCGGTATGACTTTTGTGCTGACCGGTACATTGCCCACGTTGGGCCGTGACGATGCCAAGGACTTGATCGAGGCTGCCGGTGGCAAGGTGTCGGGCTCGGTCAGCAAGAAGACCAGCTACGTCGTGGCCGGCACCGAAGCCGGTAGCAAGCTGACCAAGGCCCAGGAGTTGGGTGTCGCGGTGCTGGACGAAGCAGCCTTGTTGGAGATGTTGAAATGAGCATGCGTCGGGCCGCCCCAAGCACGCTCGGTATAGCAGTGCGCAGCACGGAGATTTGTCAATGACAGTAAGAGAGATCCTCAAAATGGGCGACGCCCGCCTGTTGCGGTTGGCGCAGCCGGTGGCAGCTTTTGATACGGACGAACTGCACCTGCTGATCACCGACCTGCTCGATACCATGCGTGCCGCCAATGGTGCGGGCTTGGCAGCGCCCCAAATTGGCGTGGATTTGCAAGTGGTGGTCTTTGGCAGTTTCGAGCGCAACCCGCGTTATCCCGACCGACCGGTGGTGCCGCCCACGGTGCTGATCA
>CAIQEX010000462.1 GCA_903870955.1 uncultured beta proteobacterium | reverse complement strand
CCATCTTGAGCGCGGCGACGATTGCCCCTTTAGCGCAACGCGACTATGCGACGGTGCAATCGGTTCTGGATGAGAGCCTGAGCCAAAAGGGCGTACGTTATCTGGTCCTGGTAGATGCCCAAAATAACCGCGTCGCTAGCAGCGGTTGGCCTAAAGAACGGGCGCTACCCGACAACGACGCGGGCTTTGACCTGGCGTTGAACATGACCGATCCGGTTCACCACGTGCAAACGCCGGTTCTCATGTCTGGGCAACGTCTAGGCACCCTTTACATGGGTATGGATCTTTCCCACATACAGGCTGCACGCCGCGCCTTGTTAGGCCAAGGCGCGCTGATCGCGCTGGGAGAACTGGTCCTTTCTGCCGTGCTGCTGATGGTGCTAGGCTTGTGGTTGACTCGGCATTTAGTTGCCTTAACGCGCGCCAGCCACGAAGTAACCCAAGGCAATTTGAGCCCCGCACCGGTTACCGAAGGTGACGACGAGTTGGGCCAGCTTGGTGCCGCATTCAACACCATGTCGCGGACCATCAAACAACGCGTCCATGACCTGGTGCAGGCCAAAGACCAGGCGGAACAGTCCAACCGCGCCAAAAGCGAATTTCTGGCAACGATCAGCCACGAAATCCGAACCCCGATGAACGGCATCATGGGGATGACCGATCTGGTTCTGGATACGCCATTGACACAAGAGCAAAGAGAGCTGTTGCAGGTGGTAAAAACATCCGCGACGTCGCTGCTGGCAATCATCAACGAAATTCTGGATTTTTCCAAAATTGAAGCTGGCAAGGTCGAGCTCGATGCTGTTGAGTTTGACCTTGCACAATTGTTTAACCAGTGTCTGGCACCCCTTCGCGTTCGCGCCCAAACCAAGGGCCTGGAATTGAACGTGGTGTCGAATGGGGATTTGGACACCTACCTGGTCGGCGACCCCAATCGCTTGCTACAGGTAATGACCAATCTCGTGGGCAATGCAATCAAATTCACGCCGAGTGGCAGCGTGACTGTGGGTTGGGAACGCAAACCAGAACTACCGCCTACTTTCCGCTTCTGGGTCAGTGACACGGGAATTGGTATTGATCCCGACAAGCAACTCACCGTATTTGAAGCGTTTACGCAAGCAGACAGTTCGACAACACGCAACTATGGGGGAACCGGATTAGGCCTGACCATTGCCAGCACCTTAGTGCGCCTCATGGGAAGCCATATCGAATTGCAATCTGCGCTGGGCGTCGGAAGCACCTTCGAATTTTCCATTCGCGTGAAAGCTGGCAAGCCACTTCCCTTGCTACCCAAGGCACCCGACATAGCGTCTATTGACCTGGGTGCAGGAAGCCAAGTGGCCCGATGCCTGCACGTCTTGCTGGTGGAAGACCACGTCATAAATCAGAAGCTGGCGATCAGCCTGATCGAGCGTGCCGGCCACCAGGTTACGTTGGCCATCAATGGCGAAGAGGGCTTACGCGCTGCCATGCGGCAAGACTTCGATCTGATACTGATGGACATGCAAATGCCGGTCATGGACGGACTCGACGCCACGCGCGCCATTCGCGCTTTTGAAATGGCCAATCAGAGAAAACGGGTGCGAATTGTCGCCATGACAGCGAACGCCATGGCCAGTGACCGGGAGGCTTGCGAACAAGCTGGAATGGACGCGTTCCTTTCCAAGCCCTTCAAAGCCGATGAGCTTCGCCAGCACCTTAGGTTGCAACCGGAATCTGAGAGCGATATTTAAGCCGCGCCGCGGTTCAGCCAGGCCAGCGCACCATGGCCCGCCGCCCGCCCGGTAGCAAAGCAGGCATGCAATAAGTAGCCGCCCGTTGGGGCCTCCCAATCCAGCATTTCTCCTGCACAAAATACACCGGGCAATTGCTCCAGCATGTGATCGGCATTCAGCACCTCAAAAAGCACACCACCGGCACTGCTGATGGCTTCGTCAATTGGGCGGGTGGCTTGCAATGTGATCGGCAGGGCCTTGATCGCAGCTGCAAGTTGCGCGGGATCATTGATTGCGGCCTTATCCAATAACTCATGCAACATGGCAACTTTGATACCGTCCAGGTTGAGTCGGCTCTTGAGGTGACTGGACAATGAACGCGATCCGCGCGGATGGCTGACTTCTTGAAGCACCTTTTCGACGGACATATCGGGTAACAGATCCAAGTTAAAGGTGGCAGTACCGTTACGGATGATTTCGTCGCGCAACAGGGCCGAGGCGGCATATACCAGGCTTCCTTCCACGCCAGACTCCGTGGCTACAAACTCGCCCTTGCGCCGCCACGTGGGTCCACCGGTCGGTGCGAATGCGATGGCCACGGATTTAAAGGGTTGTCCGGCAAACCGTTTTTTGAAATGTTCGCTCCAGCCGCCTTGCACGTCAAAACCACAATTGGACGGCAACAGCGGCGCTACGGAGACGCCCTTTTGCGCCAGCATCGGTACCCAGGCACCATTGGAGCCCAGTCGTGCCCAGCTGCCACCGCCAAGTGCCAGCAAAACCGCGTCAGCATTGATTTCGCTGCGACCCTGGGGTGTATCGAATAGCAGGCTGTTGTCCTCGCCCCAACCGATCCAGCGGTGACGCATGTGAAACTGCACGCCCGGACCTTTTGTCGGTTGACGCAAATGATGCAACCAGGCACGAAGTAGCGGCGCAGCCTTCATATCTTTGGGAAATACCCTTCCCGATGTGCCGACAAAAGTTTCGATACCCAAACTTCGTGTCCACTCCCGCAAGGCCGTGGCATCAAAGTCGCTCAGCACCCGCTCAATGGCGTCGCGCCGTGCACCGTAGCGTCCGGCAAAGGTGTCTGCGCCTTCAGAATGCGTGAGGTTTAAACCTCCCTTGCCAGCCAGCAAGAACTTGCGCCCGATAGATGGCATGGCGTCAAACAAATGCACGGCGACACCCGCATCAACCAGGACTTGAGCCGCCATCAGGCCAGCCGGGCCGCCACCAATGACTGCAACGGGAATGGAAATCTTCATAGGGGACTTAATTCAATCAGTGCGCCCTGCGGCGTCAAAAAGGCTGCGCGAATAAACTGACCTGGCGTGGCCTGTTCAATCGCGTCGCGGTAGCCCAGGAGTTGAGCACACAATTCAGCATCTTTTTGAGGCGCTGTCTTGGATTTGTAATCCAACACCCACCATTGCCCGTCAGCGCGCGTTTGCACCAGTCTATCGATGCGTAGCAAGCGTCCACCCCGGCTGAGAGGGACCTCGTTCTGATGCCACTTCAAGTCGTCCGCATTCCACGCCCATGCTGCCTCGCCCGTGGCGATTGCCTGCGCCATCTGGACCGCCTGTGCCAATTGGTCCGCATCCAGCAAGAACTGGGTAGCAACCGACTGACGTTGGATATCTGACCAATGCGGGATAGGGGCCTCACCAGCCTTGGCGTCCGCTTGGAGTGCCTCATAGCCACCACTGCGCACCGGCAGCCACTCCAGCAGCCGATGCATGGCTTGTCCGATGCGCGAGTCATCACTGTCTTGCGTTTTGTCAGCTGGCACCTCCCCATTGCGGGTGACAGCTTGATTCAGTCCAAGGCGAGCTTCCGGCGGCAATTCAGGCAAAACCTGAAAAGCAAATTGTTTAGACTCAGCTGCAGCCACCTGAATACCTGCATCGGGCGCCATCGTCGGGGCAGAAACTGACGGCGAAACCTCGGGCAAGGTTTCCAAGACCTTGGCATGCGGTGTCAACCGGCTCCACCAACTTGCCGAACTGGCGCTGCGCGGCTGGGTACTGGAAAGCACCAGCGTTTGTTGCGTGCGGGTGAGCGCCACATAAAGCGCATTGAGTTCTTCCCGACTGCGCGCTGATCGCTCGACCACCAGGGCGTCCGCCACGCATGCCGGCGGATGGGTTTCACTGGCGAGAAATACAAAGCGGCGCGGGAACGCGGCCTGCCCTGGCCAATCCACCAGCGCGTCCATTGTCTGAGCGTTCGGTTCACGGGCATCGGTGTCGAGCATCAAAACCAGTGGTGCCTCCAATCCCTTGGCACCGTGGATGGTCAACAGCCTTACCGCTTGGCTATCCGAACGCACGGGCGCCGCAATGCCGCCGGCACGCAACGCACGCACAAAACTGTATGCCGTGGTGTAGCGCCCACCGTCTATGGCGAGCGCAGCGTGCAATAAGGCGACCAAATTGGCGACGACGCCCTCACGCATATTCTCAGGCACTGCCTTCGCAAAGCGTGCCAACACGTCACCATCCTGGTAAATGGCGCTCAGTGCATCGTGGGGCGATTGTTGCTCCACCCAGCTCTGCCAAACCACGAGCTTTGCGGTTGCCGCTTGAAGCGCCGCCGGTAAGACAACACCCGACTGCAGCGTCTGCATCCAGCCCGATGGCGCATTGGGCAACGCCACGGCTTGCGCACGTCGCACCTGAACCACCAGTTGCACCAGGTCCGCGTCGCTCACACCGAATAATGGCGACTTGAGTGCACGCGCCAGTGCAATGTCGTGGCGGGGCGAGACCAGAACATCCAGCAGCGCCACCAGATCCTGCACCTCAGCAAAATCCATCAAGTCACTTTTTTCCGGCTGCTGGGTGGGTATCCGCAGCGCAGCCAGTTCATTCTCCAGCAGACCCAGAATGGCACGCTTGCGCGCCAGCACCATGATGTCCTTGGGCGCCAAGCCAGATGATGGATCATTTAGCCTGCCCTGCAACCAGTGAGCCGCTTGACGGCACTCCATCACCTTGCGGCTTTCCTCCTCTTCGAAGCGAGGTTCCGTGAGCGAGTCGCGCCAATGCTGGCGCGCTTCGCTGACTTGGGTTGCGGCCAAGGGAATGGCGGGCAGTTGAAGCACCTGTCCGCTTTCCGCGGATTCCGTGCTGTGGGCTCGAAAGCCCTCGAACTCCTGCTGCGCTTGTGCCTCGCGCATCACGGCGTTGACCGCACCAATGATGGCTTGGGCGTTGCGCCGGGTGTGGTCGCAGCTCAGGACATCGCCACGCAAACCGACCTTCACAAATTCTTTAGCGGCGCGAAACACCTGCGGTTCGGCCCGGCGAAAACGGTAAATGCTTTGCTTGGGGTCACCCACGATGAACACCGCGGGCGCGTTGCCTGCACCGGCATAGCCCGAAAGCCAGGCATGCAAGGCCTGCCACTGCAAGGGGTTGGTGTCCTGAAATTCGTCAATCAACAGATGGCGCACGCGCGCATCCAGCCGTTCTTGTATCCAACCACTCAATACTTCGTCCGACAGCAAGCGCAGTGCGGCGTACTCCAAGTCGCCCATATCGATCCAGCCGCGCTCGCGCTTGAGTTGCGCATAATCCGCCAGCAAGCCGCGGGTGAGCCGGGCCATGCGGTGTTGATGCAACCAGGCGGCATGCTGCAGCTGGACCTGCCCCAGTCGCAGCACGTAGTCCTGTGCTGCCTGCACGGCATCAGCACCGGCATATTTGTCACCCAGCTTGCGTGCTTCCCCTTTTTGGGTCAGCAAGGCGTCAAAAACACCAGCGTCATTTTGTTCGGTCAACGCACGCTCCAACCCGCTGGCAGCCTTCAGGCAATTCGCCCCCTTTTGTTGGCCCAACACGCTTGCTGCCTGTTGCAACAAGGCCCGAACAGAAGTGCTGCGCAAAGCCTCTTCAGGCACAGCAAAATCAGCAAAGTCCGGAAACTGCTCGGCGAAGGTGGATACCGACTGGTCGACGACGCCATGGGCATCAGCCAGTGCAAATTCCGTTCGCTTAACCAACGCGGACTCCAGCGCTTTTTGGGCGTTGAAGCGTCCATAGGCAGCCACTGCATCGGCAAAGTCTGCACGCGCTTGCGGGTCGGCCGCTACACGTGTCTGAAAACGCCGCCACACCAATGCTGTGGCTTTTTTGTCGTCTTCCAGCAGTTGATACGCCGTGGGTAAACCCAGCGCATGCAATACGCCCAGCGGAGCGCTGCGCAGCAAAGTGGCAAACCAGCTATGAAAAGTGCGCACCTGCACAGGCCTGCCGGATTGCAATAGCGCCGCGTGCATGCCGCGTAGAGTTTGCAATTGCAGCTTGGTGGCTGGCTCAGCCATGCCACGGATGTGCAACTCCTGCTGAAGGGTTTCGTCACTTGCAGTGGAAAAGTCATACAACCACTGGTGCAGGCGCTGGCGCATTTCTCCAGCAGCCTTCTTGGTGAAGGTAATGGCCAAAATATCCTGCGGAGCACACCCCTCCAAAAGGGCCCGCACCATGCGCGACACCAGCATCCACGTTTTACCGGCCCCAGCGCAGGCTTCAACTGCCACGCTGCGACGCGGGTCACAGGCGATTTGGTAGAAATGCGCCCGTTCAATCGGGGTGCCGTCATGTTCAAAAGAGGTTTGCGGCACGCTAGTCATGTCCAGAAGTCCTTACGGCAAAGGCCGCGTGCTTGACAGAACTCACATGCACTTCCCTGGCCCAAGGCCGGCAGCACCGCGCCTGCAGCAATGCGCTGCAGATCACTCAGCATGCCCTCAATCAAGGCATCGCGCGCTTCGACGAGTTGCTGCTGCTCGACGCACTCGGTTTTCTTTTCCGCAATGTTGATATAGCCACCACGCAAAGTTTCCTGCGGCATCAAGGCTGCATAAAAGGCCATCTGGGTATCTTCCAGCGGATCTTTGGCACGGGCCTTGGTCTTGGCGATGTTTTCTGTCTTGTAGTCCAACACCATAATGCCGCCGTCTGGCAGGCTATCGATGCGGTCGATGCGGCCCCTGATTTCGAGTGTGCCCAATCGCTGCACCTGATCGATCTCCCCATTTTGGTAAACGGCCGCCTGCTGGGCCTCGTGTGTTTGCAGCCAGTCCAGGTAACCCGTGGCCATGGCGGGCCATGCCACCGCAAAAGGTAAAAACTCGCCTTCTGGAAGCCCCATGGACCGGGTAACTGAAAGGCAGGAATCTTCCAGCAAAGCCTCGCGTTGCGCACGCGAAAGCGTCCCAATGGCCGCCAGAGACTCATGAAAATGTTGCAGAACGGCATGCAGCCAAAGACCAAAATCACGCTTATCGACTTCCGAATCCAGTTCATCGACGGATTTCAAACCCAATTGCCGCATGGCAAAGAACCGATACGGGCACATACGAAGATCGTCGTAAGAGCCCTGCGTCAGGTACGACACGGGTAGCAAATCCCCCGTGGGCAAAGGCGGCACTGTGGGCTCGCCTCTCAGCATGCGTTGCAAACGCGGATCTGGAGCATCCGCACAAGGCATCTGCGACAGTTCCAGCAGTTGCACCAGCGGGCTGGGCAGCAACTCTTCCCCGGTTTCGTCAGCGCTTCGCCAAAACACATCACACACCGGCGTCTTCAGCGCGTTGTGCCAGGCAGTTAGCACATTGGTTTGCAGCGTTTCTCGCGATGGGAGGCCCAACGCAAGGCGCTGCGCTGCGGTCCAATGCCCTGAAGGCTCAGGCGCAGACTGCAAGCGCACGGCGTCGCAACCCGCCAGCAAAACCCCTGCGAAGGGTCGGCCAAGCATCTGGCTCATGGGCAGGATCACCAACTGCTCCTGATCCGGATACGGCGGTTTATAGCTTTCGGCTTCCAATGCTTCATTGACCCACTGGCTGAATTCGGCCAAGTCCAGGCGACTCTGTGACCATAGCGACTCGGATAGCAGTGCATGGGTAGCGGCGTTGACTTCGCCGTTCAGGTGCATCATCGCCAGAATTTGGAGCCCGGCACCCTCTTCTTCCAACCGCCCCCAAATGCCACAGGTTATGAGTGCGCCGCGCAACCAACCCAGCCATTGCGCCAGCATACGCAAGCCTTTGCTGCTATCGCGCAAATCATTGATCAACTGCACCGACGCCGGCAGAGTGGCATGTTTCTTTAAGCGGGGCAACTGCGCCACATGGCGCCAGTCACGCACTTGTTCACGCCGCAATAGCGCTTCCAGGTTGTCTTGTTCAGAGACAAAATCTGGCGCAGTGACTTTTAACCAGTTCAATACCTGGTCGGTCGAGGCATTCCACGCGCTGGCCTGGAGCAAGGCCATGACCGCTGAAGCGGCATAACTGGTAGAGAGTTTCCAGCCGTTTTCATCGCGTATCGCCACACCCGCAGCGTCCAAAAGCGCGCGCACCCGACGTGTCAGTACCCGGTCGGAAGACACCAAAGCCAAGGGAAATTGACCCTTTGCAATGTGCGCCAAAGCTTGTGCGGTGCAGCGCTGGGCCTCGTCTTCTGCATCCTTGCAAGCGTGCATCCCGACTGCGGAGTGCGCAAGGGGAACATCGGCACCAACGACTGCCTCGGGCGTCTGAAGTGGCAACATCGCGAGACGATCCTGCCAGACCCGCCGCAAGCCCTCGACCAGAGGATCTTCGACAATACCGCGCACCATCACCAAAAAATCAACCCCATGGCACTGGGCTGGGTCAAAAAGGATGTCGCTGGCATAGCTCGAAAGTGCGGCCCACTCCACGGCAATCCGCGCAACTGCCACCTCCCAGGCCATCGCGCTGCCAGACATGCCCAGCACAGTTGCCTCGCGTGCCAGCTCGGCCCATCGTGCGCGAAGCTCAGGTGGGCAAGCAGAGGCCAGTGGCGCCAATTGGTGCGCAGTATCCACCAAGTAACCAGCCAACAGCGTTTGCTGGTCCGCCAAACCAGCCTTCACGAGCAGGTTTTGCGCCGTCAAAATGTCCCAGACACGGTCCATACGGATATCCGTTGGCGCGCGCTCCTGCGTGGCACGGGTTGCGCACCAGTTCATGGTGGTTTCAAACTGAGGAGAAAATCCATCTCCAAAGTATTGGGCCCACAGACGGGCTGCCAACGGCCTCAGTTGCGCGTAGGGCAACAAAACCAGCGTGCGCGCGGGATGGAAACCACCGGCCTTAATTGCAGCCTCCAAGCGTGACAAAAATCCGACTTTCGATTTCACCCACAGGGCGACGACGGGGTGATCGGCCGTATACGAGAAGGCCGCGATTCCTCCGGGTACATCAATTTTGCCTATACCGTCCATAGTGGAAACAGCGAAAGGAGGGAGCTTGGTTTCTGTCACAATGCCGCAACTTTAGCTGTATCTGAAACCCCAAAAGGAAAGCCCATGGCCAGCGACTTGATCAAACACGTTACCGACGCATCTTTTGAAGCCGACGTTCTACAAGCAACCCAACCGACTTTGGTCGATTATTGGGCTGAATGGTGCGGCCCTTGCAAGATGATCGCCCCCATTCTGGACGAGGTGTCGACAAATTATGCTGGCAAGCTACAGATTGCCAAGATGAACGTGGACGAAAACCGCGACATTCCCGCAAAGTTCGGCATTCGGGGTATTCCCACGCTGATGCTGTTCAAGGACGGCCAATTGGCAGCCACAAAAGTCGGCGCCATGAGCAAAGCGCAGATGACTGCCTTTATTGACGAACAACTGGCTGGACGTTAACGCTTTTGCAAGCCACGGCCGTGACACTGCTGCACGGCCGATTTTTCCTGTCATAATTACGCTCAGTTCACTGAACCGTTGAAGGACAGGCGCTCTTTACCAGCGCAGAACGCTGAGGCCCGAGCGACCCATCTAGCCTCTCCCTTATTCCCCTGAATCAAGACTAATCCGGTTTTCCTCCGAATATTTCGGCAACGCCCTACGGGACCCAATCCATGCATTTAAACGAACTCAAGGCACTGCACGTGTCCGAAGTCCTGAAGCAGGCTGAAGAGCTTGAGATCGAAAACACCGGCCGCATGCGCAAACAGGAATTGATGTTTGCCATCATCAAGAAACGTGCCCGTACCGGTGAGCAGATCATTGCCGATGGCGTACTGGAAATTCTTCCTGACGGATTTGGTTTTCTGCGCAGCCCGGACACCAGCTACACCGCCAGCACGGATGACATTTACATCAGCCCAAGCCAGGTACGTCGCTTCAATCTGCATACCGGCGACATGATCGAAGGTGAAGTACGTACGCCCAAGGATGGCGAACGTTACTTTGCCCTCAACAAGCTGGACAAGGTCAACGGTGGTCCGCCCGAGAGCAACAAACACAAGGTGATGTTTGAGAATCTGACGCCTTTGTTCCCGAAGTCGCAAATGCGTCTCGAGCAGGACATTAAGGGCGAAGAAAACATTACGGGTCGCGTCATCGACATCATTGCACCGATCGGCAAGGGCCAGCGCGCCCTGATCGTGGCCCAGCCCAAGAGCGGCAAGACGGTCATGATGCAGCACATCGCGCACGCCATCTCGGCAAATTACCCCGAGAGCTATCTGATGGTGCTGCTGATTGATGAGCGCCCTGAAGAAGTGACCGAAATGCAGCGTACCGTGAAGGGTGAGGTCATCGCCTCGACCTTTGATGAACCCGCCGCACGTCACGTTCACGTGGCTGAAATGGTCATTGAACGCGCCAAGCGCCTGGTCGAATTGAAAAAAGACGTGGTCATCCTTTTGGATTCCATTACGCGTCTTGCGCGCGCCTACAACAACGTTGTGCCCTCCTCCGGCAAGGTGTTAACCGGCGGCGTCGACGCCAATGCGCTGCAAAGGCCCAAACGCTTCCTGGGAGCGGCCCGCAATGTTGAGGAAGGTGGATCGCTCACCATCATCGCAACGGCTCTGGTGGATACCGGCAGCCGCATGGATGAAGTGATTTTTGAAGAATTCAAGGGTACTGGCAATTCAGAAATTCACCTGGATCGCCGCCTGTACGAGAAGCGCGTCTTTCCTTCAATCCAACTCAATCGCAGCGGTACCCGTCGCGAAGAGTTGCTGCTGCAACCGGAAATTTTGCAAAAGACCCGCATCCTGCGCCAATTCCTCTACAACATGGACGAAATCGAAGCCATGGAAATGGGTCTGAAGCAAATGCGCGCTACCAAGACCAATAGCGAGTTCTTTGACATGATGCGCCGTGGCGGTTAGGTTATAATCGTAGGCTTTACGCGATAAGTACCTCGGAATAGGCCGGGGCGGCTGACGCAACTGATGGAGAAGATATGAAACAAGGCATTCACCCCAATTACCGTGAAGTTTGCTTCCAGGACATGTCCAACGGATTCCAATTCGTTACACGTTCTTGCGCGAACACCAAAGAAATGATCAAGATGGAAGACGGCCGTGAACTGCCGTTGTACAAGCTTGATACAACCAGCGAATCGCACCCCTTTTACACCGGCACACAAAAGTCCGTTGACAACATGGGCGGTCGCGTTGAGAAGTTCCGCAACCGTTTCGGCAAGACCGCAGCGAAGTAAATCGATTTCAGGTCTTTGCCTGATGATCCTTAAAAAGCAGCCCGGGTTACCGCGCTGCTTTTTTTCTGCCCTGACCCACATTTACCCAGCGTGAATCAACCCAATCCAGCCATCGTTTCCCAGTCTGCCACCCGGCGTCTGCCCAGAGGCGCGTTGCTGCTTTTTTGTTTGTCTTATGTATT
>CAIQEX010000461.1 GCA_903870955.1 uncultured beta proteobacterium | reverse complement strand
CGTCATTCACGGCAACGCGTTTGGCCAATGGCACCATGGCGAAACGGTCCATGTGGCCCGCCATAGTCAATACCGGACCCAGCTCAGGTCTTTGCCTGCCAGCAATTAGTAGCCAGTCATCTGGGCCATAGCGCCGTTGTGCTTGCACCCAGGCTGCCTCAACATGACTTTGATCGGTCCCATGCTGCCCTACGGCAACAGTCGCGCCCCAGGTTTCGTTGATGCGCCAACCCGCTTCTACAACAGCGTGCTCCAACCCGGTACCGCGACGGTCGATTCCTGGGTCACCCTGCAAGAGATAACCCTGCATTCGATTTGATGGGAGCAATAGGTTTGCATCGATATTTGAAAGCACTGCGGAAGCCCCCAAACGCAGACCGGGGTCCTCGGGAACGGCCAGCGCTGCTTCGCCGTGCGCAAATGTCTGGCTACTGGATAGCAGACCCGAAGCCAACAGGACAAGAATCGCCAGCGAACGTTCAGGGCGTAGTGAATGGGTTGGCATATTGCGGATTGGTTAGGAAAGTCTGGTCTGTCAGGGTTTTGAGGAAGGCCACGATGTCGGCCTTTTCCTGGGCATTGAGATTGATGGCGGCGACCAAGCTGCTCTTATTCGGGTTCATGCGTCCGTCGCCGGCATTCGGGCCGGTCGTGATGTTTCTTCCACCCGCTGCATAGAAATCCAAAACGTCTTCCAGCGTGGCGATGGTGCCGTCGTGCATGTAGGGGGCGGTTACTTCAACGTTACGCAGACTTGGTGCCCGGAACTTGCCCATGTCAGAAGCCTGACCCGTCAACTCAAAAAGACCGCGATTGGGAAGCGGAAACGCGCCGGTTCCGCCAATGTTGTAAAGCCCGGTGTTGTTAAAGGGCAGCTCTAGCACCCGCGTGGAGGCATGGATAACCTGGTCATTGAAATTGAAGTTGCCATGGCAATGAAAGCACTCGGCCTTTTCACCAAAGAACAGTTGAAAGCCGCGCTGCTCTTGCGCATTGAGCGTTTGCTGCCCTTGTTGCTGCTGGTCGTAACGGCTGTTTGCCGAGATCAGGGCGCGCTGAAAACTGGCAATGGCTTTGACGATGTTGGCCCAGGTAATGGCGTCGGCCACTCCTGGAAATGCTTGCGCAAACTTGTCCTGGTACAAGGGCAAATCTTTGATGCGCTGCAGAACCTGCGCCTTGTTGGAATCGTTAACGCCCATCTCTACCGGGTTGATGCCAAAAATCGGCACTGCCATTTGAGATTCCAGTGACGTAAGGGAAATATTGGCCCAGGTAATCGTTGGGTGATACACCACATTGCTCAAGTGTTGGGAACTGCGCGGGGTAAATTCCCCTGTTGAGCCTCGCGCCTGTGCCCTGCCGTCACTAAATGCCTTGTCTTGCTGGTGGCAACTGCCGCAGGCTTGGGTACTGTTGCCAGAAAGGCGCACGTCATAAAACAGGAAACGCCCCAAGTCCACTTTGGCGGCGGACATGGGGTTATCTACAGGTACTTTAGGCGTAGGGAAGTAGCTGGGCAACGCCCACTTCCAGGTGGCCGATGCAGTGGTTGTATCTACCACCGACACGCCACCTGATCCTCCGCCGCAAGACGCCAGGACCAGACTGGCTGTCAGGGCAACAACTGCCCATTTGATTCCAAGCGCTTGCATCTAGATTCCTAATTCTTTGCAATG
>CAIQEX010000460.1 GCA_903870955.1 uncultured beta proteobacterium | reverse complement strand
CCCATGACCTGCATATGCAGGCGCGAACCAGACCAAAAGCCGCTACCGTTCAATTGCAGGCCTCCTTGCACCGTATTGAGTTGCAACACCGGGCGCAATCCGCCTCGCAAGTCGAGTTGGTATGTTCCCATTGGCAGGGTGCCGGAAAGTCGGGAGCGCATGTCGATAGCCTGCAATGTCATCGCCCCCGCCAAGGTGAACCGGGAGGCTGTCGATGTCAGGCTCAATCCTGGGGAAGTGAGATGCAGCGCTCCGTCGAGTTGCACTGAATTCCAAGGCGCACCGAAGCCGGCCAAAACGGTTGAGGGCCATGTGGACTCTGCAGGAAGGAGCGTGGCCGTCCAACTCTGTAGCGATGGAAAAATACGCAGGCGTTGGGCATCGGTCGTACAACAGTCAGCATGGAATGCCATTTCTGCAAAATCACGGTGCAGTGTCACATTCCATTGCACCCGTCCAGGCAGGACCGCAGCATCGTGGCTTCCTGCACCACCCGCCAGTATCAGGCGTGCAGAGCCTTGCCATACCGTCCCCTCACAATTCTCCAGCAATACGTGGCCATTGGTCCAATCGCGAATGACCGGATAGAGCCAGACCGCTGGCGCAAACAAGGACACCCCCAGCAACAAGCCTGATATCGCTCCCAGGCCGGCAGAAACCCACACGCCGATATCGCGATCAGCGAGCGCTTCAGTGGCGGGTGCGGTCAGGTTCGATGGGCGCTTCCTAAGTTGCATAGCCTGCAGGATTGGACTTCTGCCAGCGCCAGGCATCTTCACACATGGTTTGAAGCGTGCGTGTGGCAGACCAATTCAAAAGGCTTCGCGCAAGTGCCGGGTCTGAATAGCAAGCGGCAATGTCTCCCGCGCGGCGCGGCTCTATACGATAGGGCACGCGCTGCCCGCAAGCCACCTCGAATGCCCTGACCATGTCCAGCACGCTGTAACCCCTGCCAGTACCCAGATTCACTGCGGTGCACTGACCCGACGTGCCTTGTTGCAGCATATCCAGCGCTCGCAAATGCCCGCGTGCCAAATCAACTACATGAATGTAGTCGCGCACTCCGGTGCCATCCGGCGTTTCGTAGTCATTTCCCCAGACATTCAAAAACTCACGCCTTCCCACTGCGACCTGCGCTACAAAGGGTAGCAAATTGTTTGGGATGCCCTGCGGATCCTCCCCTATCAATCCACTATCGTGTGCACCCACGGGATTGAAGTAGCGCAGGATGCAATAGCGCCAATCGGCATTGCTGGCATAGGCATCACGCAGCATGTCCTCGATGACCAACTTGGTTCGCCCATACGGGTTGGTCGCTGACAACGGGTGATTTTCAGTTAACGGCAAAAACTGCGGGTCACCATACACCGTGGCGGAAGAACTGAAGACCAGGCTACGAACGCCACAAACCTCCATAGACTCCAACAAACACAAAGCACCAACCACGTTGTTGTCGTAATAGCGCAAGGGTTGGTGCACCGATTCACCTACCGCCTTAAGTCCTGCGAAATGAATCACCGCGGTGGCCTCGCTGGCGCGCAAAGCCTCTACCAGTGCCGCACGGTCTCTCACATCGGCATTTACCACGCCAAGCTTCTTCCCGGCTATGCGCTCAACGCGCCTGAGGGCCTCAGAATCGCTGTTGCTGAAGTTGTCAAACACAGTCACGCGAAAACCAGCGCGCAACAGTTCCAGACAGGTGTGGCTACCAATATATCCGGCACCCCCGGTGACAAGTATCGAAGTGTTCAAAGAGTCCACTATGGAAGCCTTTAGATTTGAAAATTGAGTACCCGTGCCGCGCGCATGTTTGACCATTGGGGACGGTTTTACGAAGAGTTCTCGAAGCATGATGGCTTCAGGTCGAATGCATCTTGCGAAATCGCACGACGCTGTTTTGTATCAACAGCTTAAATGGGCAAACGGTGCACTGTCGGCGTACCACTGCGACCGCGGCCATTGGTGACATTTCAAACCCGTTGAAGGAACGATTTATGAGCTCTGATTCAGAAATGAAGGTCGATCTGATGGGTCACCACGCCGGCAGGCTATTGATCAGCGGAATGCTCGCTATGTTGCCAGCGCTGTCCTGGTCTTTGGATGGCTTGGCTGCGGACGCAGGTCCGGACGGACCTGCGCAGATTGCCTTTGCATCACCCAATGCGCCTGGCCCCATCGTTATGGTCATTTCGGGTCAAACAGGCCCGGCGTCCTACAAGACATACGCGTCCGAACTGGCCGCTCTGGGCTACTACACGGTGTTGCTCGCCGGCAAAGATATCCTGAATGGTGAGCATACCGGCGAGGCCAATTTACGCAAAGCCATCGAGCGGGCGCAGCGATCGCCAAATGCGATGAAGGGTAGAGCCGCGGTGATTGGCTTTTCGCTTGGCGGTGGTGGGGCGCTCTACAACGCCGCACCGCAGTCAGACCTGGTTTCCATGGTGGTCGCGTATTACCCCTACACACTGACCTGGGCGAATAACATGGATGCGCTCGTCAAACGATTTCGGGTGCCGGTGCTGGTGATGCCGGGTTCTCTGGACCGTTACCACAATTGCTGCGTGATCGAATCCATGCAGGCTATGGAAGCGGCGGCCAAAAGGATAGCATCGCCGTTTGAGTTGGTGGTGTACCCGCAAGCCAATCACGGCTTCAATCTGAAAACCGGCGCCAGCGGTGAACCGATGGGTGCGTACCGCCACGAAGATGACCTTGACGCTTGGCGTCACACACTTGAGATGCTCAAGCGCTACCAGGCTTTGCCGTAAGGCTCACTCGCCCAGGCCATTCACCTTGAAGCGTCATAAAGATACCTGTTTTCAGGTAGTCAAAATACGCTGATTCAGGTATGTATTTCTGCTTGGACTTGGCCTAAATTCGCCCTAGAAGCAGGCCAGTGAT
>CAIQEX010000459.1 GCA_903870955.1 uncultured beta proteobacterium | reverse complement strand
GCACGGGTGCCGGACGCAGTTGCCAAAGTCGCCTGCAGCCAATGGAACGATTACCCCACGCGCTTTTCAGAGCTTCATTTCACCGCCCTTAAAAACATCCTGAACCAGGAAGAACCGGACTACCAGTCATGAACCAAAACATCATCATTACGTGTGCCGTCACTGGCGCTGGCGATACCGTTGGCAAGAACCCGCACGTTCCCGTGACGCCGCGCCAGATTGCCGATGCAGCCATTCAGGCGGCCAACGCCGGTGCCACGGTGGTGCACTGCCATGTGCGTGACCCGCAAACCGGCAAAGGCAGCCGCGACCCGGCGCTCTACCGCGAGTTGATGGAGCACATCAAGTCTTCGGGTGTCGACGTCATCATCAACCTGACCGCAGGCATGGGCGGCGATCTGGAAATCGGCCCGGACGAGCGCCCCTGCGACTTCGGCCCCGGCACCGACCTGGTGGGCCCGCTGACGCGTCTGGTGCATGTGGAAGAACTGTTGCCCGACATCTGCACGCTGGACTGCGGCACGCTGAACTTTGGCGATGGCGACACCATCTACGTATCCACCCCCACCGCCCTGCGCGCGGGTGCCAAGCGCATTACCGAAATAGGTGTCAAGGCCGAGCTGGAAATCTTTGACACCGGCCACCTGTGGTTCTCCAAGCAGATGATGAAAGAAGGCTTGCTGGTCGACCCGCTGTTTCAACTCTGCCTGGGCATTCCCTGGGGCGCACCGGCCGACACCACCACCATGAAAGCCATGGTGGACAACCTGCCGCCAGGCGTGACCTGGGCTGGCTTTGGCATTGGCCGCTTGCAAATGCCCATGGCCGCGCAGGCCATGCTGCTGGGTGGCAATGTGCGCGTCGGCCTGGAAGACAACCTGTGGCTGGACAAAGGGGTGCCGGCCAGCAACGGCACCTTGGTGGAGCGCGTGATCAAGCTGATCGAATGCATGGGTGCCAAGCCCATGACACCGGCCGAGGGCCGCGTGAAGATGAACCTTAAAAAGCGCTGATCGCCCTTATGCCAACCATTTCAGAACACAAGGACAACCCATGACTTTCAAGACTGACATCAAGACTTTTGCCGCACTCGGCACCGGCGTCATCGGCAGCGGCTGGATCGCCCGCGCCCTGGCCAATGGCCTGGACGTCATTGCCTGGGACCCGGCCCCGAATGCCGAAGCCAACTTGCGTGACCGCATCAAAAAATGCTGGCCCGCGCTGGTTGCCAATGGGCTCAAGTCCGGTGCCTCGCCCGACCGGCTGCGCTTTGTGGCCACGGTGGAAGAGTGTGTGAAAGACGCCGACTTCATTCAGGAAAGCGCCCCTGAAACACTGTCACTCAAGATCGACCTGCACGCCAAAATCAGTGCCGCGGCCAAGCCGGATGTGATCATCGGATCCAGCACCTCCGGCCTGCTGCCGAGCGAGTTTTACGCCCAGGCGGTGAACCCCGAGCGCTGCCTCGTCGGCCATCCTTTTAACCCCGTATATTTGCTGCCGCTGGTGGAAGTGGTGGGTGGCGAGAAGACCTCTGCAGAAGCCAAAGAAGCCGCCATCAGCATCTACAAAAACCTGGGCATGAAGCCCTTGCATGTGCGCAAGGAAGTGCCCGGCTTTATCGCCGACCGCCTTCTCGAAGCGCAGTGGCGCGAATCGCTGCACCTTATCAACGAAGGCGTGGCCACCACCGGCGAGATTGACGATGCGATTCGCTACGGCGCGGGTATTCGCTGGTCGTTCATGGGCAGTTTTCTGATCTATACCCTGGCCGGTGGCGACGCCGGCATGCGCCACTTCATGTCGCAGTTTGGCCCCGCACTCAAGCTGCCCTGGACCAAGCTGGTGGCACCTGAGCTGACCGATGGGCTGATCGACGAGATCGTGGATGGCACCAAAGTTCAACTCGGCACGCACAGCATTGCCGACATGGAACGCTACCGCGACGACTGCCTGATGGCCGTGCAGGCCGCAGTGCGCGCCACCAAGATCAAGCACGGAATTTCGCTCGATGAGTGAGTTGCTGATGAGTTGGCGCGGCGATGTCGATCACGCCTGGGTGGACTACAACGGCCACCTGAACGATGCCTACTACATGGTGATCTTCAGCTACGCCACCGATGGCCTGATGGCGCAAATCGGCTTGGACGCAGCGGGCCGTGCCGCCACCGGCCACACCATGTACACGCTGGAAATTCACCTGAACTATGTG
>CAIQEX010000458.1 GCA_903870955.1 uncultured beta proteobacterium | reverse complement strand
CCTGGGCTCCATTGCGGTTGAAACCATAGAACGCATTGAGGTAATTCGTGGCAATGCTGCAGTGGTCTATGGCGAGGGTGCTACCGGTGGCGCCATTATTGTGACGACCAAGGCGGGCATGGGCGTGGACCGCAAGAGCTCTGCACAGATAGGTCTAAGTATTGGCAATTTTGGCTTGCGCGAAGCAAAAGGCAATGCGGTATTGCGCGCGGGTGGCTTTTCGATTGATGTGGCGGGCAGCGACCGCACCACCGACGGGCACCGAGAGAATTTCGCTTCGGACTCCAACAGTCTTTCGGCCAATGTGCAATGGTCCAATGATTGGCTCCGTCTGGGTGTGCAGTCCGGCCGCAATCTACTGCACAGTGGTACACCCGGTGGCCTGTCGCAAGCGCAATACGATAGCAACCCTTATCAGGCCAATGCGAACTACAAGACGGCCTTTAACCAGATGAAGAACGAAAACTCTGGAGTATTTCTGGAGGCCTATAGGGGCGACTGGCAGTTCGGACTTGATCTGGGCGAGCGGACCAAAAAATACGACAACGAGAATTCTGCATTCGCGCCATATGGCTCCACCCTGTATGACGTCAAGGCATCTAGCGCAAATGTGCGGGCCCGCTATGAAACCAGCGCGCCGTTCTACAAGAATGCTTTGGTGCTTGGTCTGGACAACGGCGACTGGAAGCGCATCAGTTCCTGGAGCGGTCAGTCGGACGCTGTATCCACAGCCACGTACATCACGGATGACGTGTCCTTTTTGTCCACCGGCACCCGCCTGGCATTTGGCTTCCGCAGCGAAGATTTGAAGAAGTCCGACGCCGGATCTGCCACCAAACTGAATGAAAACCAGAATGCTTGGCACTTTGGGTTGACGCAGACGGTTGCAGAGGGTTTTATAGCCTATGGGCGCACCGGTCAGAGCTTCCGTCTAGCCAATGTAGATGAGTTTTCCTATGTCTTGCCTGACTTGCCGTTGAAGGCGCAAACTGCTCGGGACGTGGAGTTTGGCTTGCGCAAAAGCTATGCCGGCGGGCGTGCCGAACTGCGTTGGTACCGCAGTGACTTGAACAATGAGATTGCATACGACTCGGCCGCCACGGTACCGGGGCTCCCTTTTCCTGGTGCCAACGTGAATCTGGATCCCACGCAGCACCAGGGTCTGGAGTTTGAGTTGCATCAGTCTTTGCTATCTAATGTGTCCCTGCGCATGCAGGCAACGGTTCAGCAGTCGCGATTCGTCAGCGGTCCGTATGTCGGCAACGATATTGCGCTGGTCCCCAAGCAAATCGTAGCGGTGGGCGCGAGTTGGGCTCCTTTAGGCGGGCATTCGGTGGACCTGGGATTCAACTGGATTTCAGAGCAAAAAGTAGATTTCCAGAACCAATGCACCATGCCCGCGTACAGGACGCTGGATCTGCACTACGGTTACACTGACAATGCATTGGAGTTTGGCCTCGGCGTGAAGAATCTAGCTGATTCCAAGTTCTATTCCTTGGCGGTCAATTGCGCTGGCAATGCGCCGGGGGGCATATATCCCGAAGCGGGGCGGCAGGTCATGGCGTCCATGAAGCTGAAGTTCTAGCCCCACATGAACCCATGTTGATTGGCGCACTAACTCACGGCCCCCAACGCATCGTCTGTCTCACTGAAGAGACCACCGAGTGGCTTTATCTGCTGGGGCAGGAGCGTCGCATCGTCGGTATCTCGGGGTACACGGTGCGTCCGCGTCGGGCACGTGAAGAAAAACCCAAAGTCAGCGCATTTTTGAGTGCCAAGATCGACAAGATTCTGGCGCTCCAGCCCGATTGCGTATTCGGGTTCTCGGACCTGCAGGCGGATATCGCTGCTGCGCTGATTCGCCATGGCGTGCAGGTCACGGTGTTTAACCAGCGCAGCGTGGCGGAAATCTTCTCGATGCTGTTTCATGTGGCCGCGATGGTGGGAGAAGCGGAGCAGGGGCTGCAGCGTATCGCTGCCATGCAGGCTGATTTGCAGGCCATGCAGGCGGTCGTGTCCGCGCGCGTGGCGGCGGGTGCGCGCCGTCCCAAGGTGTTTTTTGAGGAATGGGATGTGCCGCATATCAGCGCAATCCGTTGGGTCTCTGAATTGGTGGGTATCGCCGGTGGTGACGATTGCTTTGCCGAGTTGTCGCTGGAGTCGCTAGGCAAGAACCGCATCATTGCTGAGGGCGCTGAGATCGTGCGGCGCAATCCCGACATCATTTTTGGTTCCTGGTGCGGCAAGAAATTCCGTCCCGAAAATGTGGCTGCAAGACCGGGCTGGGGGGATGTCGCCGCTGTCAAAAACCAGCAACTATTTGAAGTCAAATCCCCCGAAATCCTGCAACCCGGTCCGGCTGCACTGACCGATGGTGTGCAAAAGTTGCATGCACACATCATGCGGTGGATGGACACGGACTTAAAGAGGCGGGCACCGGTATGAGCAGCCTCATCACCATTGCAAAAAGCGAATTAATACTGGGCGGCCAGCGCAGCGGCAAGTCGCGCCGCGCTGAAATACTGGCGCGCCAATGGCTGGACGGCAGCGCTTCGCACAGGGCCGTTTTGATTGCCACAGCCCAGCCTTGGGACGAAGAAATGAGCCAGCGCATTGCTAGGCACCAAGCCGACCGCGCCGAGCGTGTGCCCGGTATGCAAACCGCCGAAGAACCTGTGGCGCTGGCACAGACATTGATCCGTTGGAGTCAGCCCGATACGCTAGTGGTGGTGGACTGCCTGACCTTGTGGTTGACCAACTTGGTGATGCCCGCCAGCGCAGCCGATGGCCAGCACGACTTCGCTAGCGACAGCAGCATGGATCTGGTGAAAGCGCCTGTCGATCAATTCTTGAAGGCGCTGTCAGAGGCCGCCGGACCGGTCGTTTTGGTCGGCAATGAAGTCGGCATGGGTGTGATACCGATGGGGGCGCAGGTGCGCGCCTTTGTTGATACATTGGGCCGCTTAAATCAGGATGTAGCCCGCATTTGCAGCCGGGTCACTTTGATGGCCGCTGGCTTGCCACTGACACTGAAAGACACCGCATGAAGTTTGGTTTTCACATTGCCGCGCTGACCGTTTTAGCTCTTGCCGTTCTGGCCGGGCCAGCCCAGGCTGTGCAAGTCACAGATGACCAGGGCGTCACGCTGACTTTGCCAAAGGCGCCGCAACGCATTGTCAGCTTGCTGCCGTCACTTACCGAGACCGTCTGTGCCCTGGGCCAATGTCAGCGTTTGGTGGGCGTGGACCGCTATTCCAATTTTCCGGAATCCGTGAAGAAGCTGCCGCAGGTCGGCGGCGGCATGGACCCCAACATCGAGGCCATTGTGGCCTTGCATCCCGATGTTGTGCTGGCAGCACTCTCGTCGCGCTGGGCGCAACGGCTGACGGCCTTGGGCAT
>CAIQEX010000457.1 GCA_903870955.1 uncultured beta proteobacterium | reverse complement strand
CGGCAAGCTGTGCGTGTGGGTTACCAATTGGCGATTCGGAAAGGTCGAGCCAAAGTGAATCGAGCCGAGGGTCTTGTCTGGTTCCTCGCCGTGGATCTCCATCACATCTATCTCGCCGGATGCAGCCCAGCCGCCATGGATATCGGTTTGCGGCAGCATCCACAACGCGGGCCACAGGCCTTTGCCCCACGGCACCTGGGCGCGAAATTCAAAGCGACCATACATCTGGTTGAACAAGGGCGTGCCATCCCGCTTGCGCGTTTTCAGGCGCGCCGAGGTATAGCCGCAACCGTGCAAGGATTCCTTGATGGCGCGAATATGCAAGGCGCCATCCTTGACGAAAGCGTTCTCCGGGGAGTCGGTGTAGTACTGCAGTTCTTCATTGCCCCAGCCAGGCACCCAGGTATGGCTGCGGTAGTCAAAGAAGCCGTTGCCGATATCAAAATCCCACTTGCTGCGGTCAATGGCGGTGCCATCAAATTCGTCGTTCCAGACCAGCTTCCAGCCTTTGATCCGGCCCGTTTTCGGACTCCCTGTGAGCGGCTTCATGCGGATTGCGCGGCAGGCGCTCAGGCCATCAAGCGGCCATCTTCACCAAAGGCCAATGACCATGCGGCATTGGGCAGCAGACCCACGGTTTGCCCGGCGCTGCAGTCGGCAAGACCGGCAACCACCTTGGCATTGAGCAAGCCACTGACGCCGTCCACACGCAGGTGAATGATGGACGAATCACCCAGGTGTTCTGCCAGCACCACATGGGCTGGCACACCCTGTTCGGCCGACGCAATTTGCAGATGCTCCGGACGCAGACCGACCCGGTTCACCTTGTCTGAGCCGGCTCCGAGCAACTGGGTCCACAGCTTCTGGTGCGCCGTCGGCGCATCGGCTGCGGGCTTGTCGATCAGGTTGATTCGCGGCGCGCCAATGAAGGCGGCAACGAACTCGGTGGCGGGGCGGTTATACAGTTCCAGCGGTGCGCCGAGTTGTTCGATCACACCCTTGTTGAACACGGCAATGCGGTCACCCAGCGTCATGGCCTCGACCTGGTCATGGGTGACGTAAATCATGGTGGTGCCCAACTCGGCGTGCAGGCGCGAGAGTTCGACCCGCATGTCCACGCGCAGGGCGGCGTCCAGATTGGACAGGGGTTCGTCAAACAAAAATACCTTGGGCTTGCGCACGATGGCGCGGCCGATGGCCACGCGCTGGCGTTGACCGCCCGACAGCTCTTTGGGGAAACGTCCGAGCAGGTTGGTCATGCGCAGAATCTCGGCCGCACGCCCGACCTGTTGTTCGCGCTGGGCCTTGTCGACACCCGCCATCTTGAGCGCGAAGCCCATGTTTTCTGCCACCGTCATGTGAGGATACAGAGCGTAACTTTGAAACACCATGGCGGCACCCCGGTCTGCCGGGTGCAGGTCATTGGCGCGCTCACCGTCGATGACGAGGTCACCTGCCGTGATGCTTTCCAGACCGGCGATCATGCGCAAGGTAGTGGACTTGCCGCAGCCACTGGGCCCCACGAAGACCATGAATTCACCATCGCGGATTTCCAGGTCAATGCCGCGAATCACATCGACTGCGCCAAAGCTTTTGCGCATTCCTTTTAAGCTGACTTGTCCCATTTGATTGCTCCTGCTTCTTGATTGGATTGAATCCGGGGCTAGAAAACACTGACCGGCGATTCGCT
>CAIQEX010000456.1 GCA_903870955.1 uncultured beta proteobacterium | reverse complement strand
TTTTTACTCCCCCATCCCCCAACCCCTTACCCCCCGTCGGGATAAGGGGAGCTTTAAAGCGGACAGCCAATTTGGTTGCGTCGCAACGGTCAAGGCCTTACCGGGATCGATTTAGTTGCCGAGGCTGAAAACTAAGGGCGTGAGATTAAGGGCGTGAGATGTTTGCGTAAAAAGTTGTGGGAGCACCACGTCATTATTTTCAAATTCGGCGCGCAAAGGTCAAATTGGCGGTCCGGCTTAAAGCTCCCCTTATCCCGACGGGGGGTAAGGGGTTGGGGGATGGGGGAGTAAAAAGAATTGGGGAGTAAAAAAGATCGGGGAACAAACGAACCGAGCCCCAACAAAGAAGACCTCATGCAAGCGAGACCACTTCATTCTCGGTTAAATTCAAGCCATGCTGTCTACCGTGAAGCCGCAAAAAGCGCGCCCTCCCATCTTTTCTAAAACGGAATTCCGAGCCGCCCTTGGCATGTTCGCCACGGGTGTCACTATCGTCACCGCGCGCACTTCCAACGGTGACCTGGTGGGACTTACCGCCAATTCGTTTAACTCCGTTTCCATGACACCGCCCTTGGTGCTCTGGAGTCTGGCTCAGGCGGCGGCCTCCATGGAGGCATTTGCCAACGGCTCCCACTACGCCATCAACATCTTGAGCGCCGATCAACAGGAATTGGCAAAGCAGTTCTCTGCCAAGGGGATAGACCGTTTTGCCGGGGTCAACTACCAATTGGGATTGGCCGGCGCGCCGCTGATTGAAGGTGCTGCCGCCACCTTCGAGTGCTTCAATCGCAGCCGCTACGAAGAGGGTGATCACGTCATCTTTGTAGGTGAAGTGGAGCACTGCACCCACCGCGTTGGCGCCTCCCCCCTGCTCTACCATGGCGGCAAGTTCTACGCCGAGCACCCCCTCTAAAAAGCACAAACGTCGGGGCCACAACCCGGCGCAGTACACGCAGTGACAAGCGTGGGGGCCAGGTTTCACCGCAGGGCCGCCCCAAGGCGAAATGCGCCCCCTTGGGGGGCAGAGAACCACACGAAGTGGGTGATCGTGGGGGCCTAACTCCCCAGGGTCGTATCCGAATCGGTCAACGCACTGCGATAGGCACCACAGCCAATCAGCAGGTCGTCCGTCAGGGGCAGCACGTAAGACGACTTGCCGCGAACATCGTTGGTTGCCAGGTTGATGATGTTGTACTCCACCCAACCGCCACCCTGGTCGCAACGGTGCCAGGCGTCTTCCAGAAGCTGTTGGGCATCCACACCAGGTGCGTCAAACAGACTGCTGCCCACACGTTTGACATCAGCCCCCATGACCCGGTAAACACCTTGGCGATCAAACACAAAGACGTAAAGATCGCGGTCCACAAATCCGCCATTCGGATCGTGCAAGACCTTGAACGCCTCGTCAAAACCGACCGACTGCACCAACTCATGTGCGCGATTGGCCAAAACAAGCGCTTCGTCCGCAGTGCCCTGGCGCAGCTTGATAAAGGTCACCGCATTTTCAAGCTGCCGCGAGCGCTGCATCAAACGGTTGGAGCGGTGCGAGGTGCGATCAACCAAGCCCGAGTTTTCGATCGTGACACGGTCCAGATCACCGACAGCCTGCACCACCTCCGACAAGGCAATGCTTTGCTTGGCACTGCCGTCCGCCATCGCCTCCACGTTAAAGGCAATTTCAGAAATTCCGGTGACCAGGCTGGTCATCAGTCCGCTTACCGCCTGAATTTCATCCACGGTTTCCGTCACGCGTGAAGATGACTCGGCTATCAAGGTCCTGACCTCAGCCGCGGCGGTCTGGCTTCGGCGGGCCAGATTGCGCACTTCGGCCGCCACCACCGCAAAGCCTTTGCCCTGATCTCCGGCACGGGCCGCTTCAACCGCAGCGTTAAGCGCCAGCAAATTGGTTTGAAAAGCGATGCCGTCGATGGTGCCAATAATCTCCCGCATGCGTTCCGAGGTTGTACGCAAGGCGGTCATGCCACCCACGGTACGGCTCATCTTTTCGCTGGCGTTCCCAGCTTCTGAATGCAGGCTCTTGGTCATCAAGCTGACTTCCTGCGCGGCTTCGGAATTGCGTGCCACCGTGTCGCTGACCTGACCTACATTGGAAGCCGCCTCCTCCAGGCTGACCGCCTGCGACTGCGTTCGTTCCGACAGGGAATGACCGTCTTCCACCAATTGCGCGCCCACGTGCGTCACCATGCTGGAGGCACTGCGCACATCGGCCACCAGCGTGGAAAGCACGTTCAGCATATTTTCAAACTCTTTGCTTATTTGAGCCAGTTCGTCACTGCCCGGAACTTCAACGTGAACGGCCAAATTTCCGCGTGTACCTTCGGATATCGCGGTGTTCAAAGCCCGAATACTTGAAATGGTCGCCACCGAAAAACACACGATCAGGTAGGTCACCAACAAGAGACCTCCGGCCGCCAGTCCGCCCAGGGCGCAGGCCTGCACAAAGGCTTTGTCCTGCCGGACCTGCAGATTGCGCACCAAACGATCGGCCGCGTCCTTCTGGAACACACGCTCGGCCTCAAGGACCTTGCCACCCGATTCAATGGCGGAAAGGATAGCCTGCGGCGTGGCTGTCTTGTCGGTCAGTGCGCGTATTTCCCGGCTGAACGCCAGTGTGGCGGTCAATGCTTCCCTGGCACCCATGGGAAGTTCCTTCTCGCCGGCGCGCTGCAACGCATCCAGGCTGAAGCCGATGGCCTGCACATGGGCATCCAGAGTGCCCGACATGCTCGACAGCACTGCCGCTGAAGCCGACTTGTCGGCAGGCTGCTGCAGCCAAGCGGCCGCCACAGCACGCGCCATGCTGACCGAATCCATCCAGGCAATGGTCCGGTTGCTCAGGATGTCCTGGAGAAAGTAACTCGAGGCCAAAGGATCCAGCACCAAGGCCGATTGTTCCGCAATCAGATTAACCAATTGACGCAATTCAAC